>NZ_JAYGHE010000048.1:0-63002 GCF_034931145.1 Nostoc sp. UHCC 0252
CTCTCGCTCTGTCCAAACTATTAATTGGAACAGGAAGAAAACCTTGAAGAGAATCAGGAAATAATCCGGCTGCAAGCAGTGGAGATAGAAAGTCTTGGTCTAACAATTTATGCGCTTTTGTTTCTAACACTCCTCGTTTTTGGTCTTTTTGTTCTAACGCTTTATCTAATGGAGAGCAAGGTTTTTCTGAGAAGGAAGGGGATTCAGTATTAATTAAGCTAGAAAAGACCGCAGCACCAAGGCTACCACCAGAGACACCGCTAATAGCAAAAACGTGACTGGCAAATTCAGGGCATAAATCTTGTAAACGTGATAGTGTTGATGCTGCATGATAAGCCGCAAAAATTCCACCTCCTTGTGCCGAGACTATATATATTGGGTATTCCTTTTCCTCTGTTGTAAATTTTTTGATATCATCTTTTCGGGCTTCCTTCCACTCACTAAAGCTTGTTTTTAGCGTCAGTAGTTCTTGAGATTTATGATTTTCAACCTGCCTGATGCGATGATTGTCATTTAAGTCAAGCCAGCTAAAGCAAGTAAGTAATATCAATAAAATTGCGAGTATTGGAAATTTATATTTGTATCCCACAAAAGAGAGAATGCTACCACCAATGACAAATCCAATAAAAGATATAGTAATAATATTAAGTGAGCCTAGTAAAGATATAACTAATTCTGGCTTACTTAGGTAAGGGGTAAATACTATAACTCCTATTAAACTTATTAGAAATAATCCTATTAGCAATATTTTTATCCATTTTAGGATATTTATCAAGCTTAGGTACAAAAGCAGCAAAATTACAACTAAAGTAACTCCACTAATAACCTGTATCAAAATTGGCTTTATTGGGTTTTCAGGAATTATCAGAATAAAAGTAAAAAGCAAAAAAAATAGAACTGGAATTGAACATAACAGTATAATGTTGAGTGTTTGAGGTTCTTCAAATTTGGGAAAGTCGTATTTTATCTTAATTGTAATCAAAATAATTATAAATATAAATATAAAGCCGATCCACAGATTCAATATATTAGGGTTATCCAAAAACTTCGTAGCCCTGTATAATCCTATCATTAAAAAGAATATCGGCAAAATACTCAAAATATTAGCTAGGAAATTTATTTTTTCACTTTTATTTGCTTTTTGAATTTTATTTATTTTTTTATTTTTAGTTTTATTTATTTTTTCAATTTTATTTATTTTTTCAGCCTCATCTATTTTTCCAATTTCATTTATTTCTTTGTTAGCTAGGAAATTTATTTTTTTAATTTTATTTGCTTTTTCAATTTCATCTTCTGCTTTATCATATTTTGTTATGAGTATGTTAGCAGAGTACCAAATAGAAAGTGAAAGTGTTAGGATAGACACAAGAGAAAACACAGCTTGAAAAACTGCATATTTTTGATTTCCTTGTGCATTTAAAGCTAAAACACGATAAACTTCAATTGTCTGATCAATAACAGCAAAAGATATCAATGATAACAATACGGTAAAAAGAGGGATTCGTAGAAACCAAAGTCCCTCTAGCCAAGGATTGATATTGTCTTGATAACAATTTCCTAATTTCTTAAAAAAGCAATCTCGTCTCTTTCTCCAAGTTTCGATAAATTGATACCTATTTCCGTTTGATATGTTATTCATAGAGTCTATAGAAGTGAATATTACACAGGTACATTGATTAGGCTTTAGGTAATCAATGTACCTGTGTAATCCCTCTAAAGCAATGGAAGTTTGCCAACTTAAGCACAGGAAACTTAAGAATTATTACAAGCGTCTCTATAAAATCCCAGTCGTAATATCTTCAATAACTTAGAAATTGAGCAAATCAGATTGCAAAATATTGCCTTGCACAAATGCGGGATGAATTGCGAGTTTCGAGCAAAGTGAAATATTGACTTTTCGCGCCTACTCTGCAATTGCTATTTCCAGTATGCGCGGAATAAGGGACTTCCAGTTAAAAAAATATCCCTTTGTAGGGGCACAAGGTATTACGCTCCTACAAATATGCAAATAATTTGGGATAATTTATTTTCTGCAAGCCCTTAAAAATCAGCAACGCCCACAAATATTACAATGTGTTACAAAGCCGCCATTCTTACAAAGTAGAGTGCTTATAATTTCATAAATAAATTGAGAAACTCTTAGATTAACCTATAATCAGATAAATTAATCTGTTTAACCACGTAAATCTCAAGCTGATGTCTATATACTCTCATTAAAGAATATTTACTGCTGCATAATATCCCTGAATTTAAACGATATAAAAATATGAGGCTACCTCTAGGCTAACTAATGCCCTTGTTTGCCTACAGCTTGTGTAAATCAAATCCAACGTTTTCATCATGCTTACAAAACAACGCAGACGTGGTGCAATACTTACACCAAAAGGATTGCATAAACTTCAGGATGCAAAACAACAAACAGAATTTAATGAAAACGGTAACAAGCGATTTACTCTTGATCATCTGAGTGATCAGACAGGTTTAGACTCTCATACCCTATGTAAGATTTTTAGCTCTAATACCAAGGTTGATCGATACTCGCTGACTCGATGCTTTCAAGCATTCCAACTATTATTAGAGCCGGATGATTATGAAATCCCCACGACTCCACTGCTCATAACTAGCTCAGATTTACAACAAAGAGAAACAGGCAAAAATAAGACTTTAGAAATACAGGATGAAAAAAAACCTGGCCTAAAATTAGAGCTAGATGTAAATGAGGAAAGGTTGCCGATGACTGCACCTGAAGAAGTTCGCCAAAGAGGAATAAAACTACTCGAACAATTATCGGGAGAAACTTTAGTAAAGGCTGTTAAATTACTGGAATCCGTTTCTCAAGAGTCTTTACCGCTAAGTAAAAACAAGGTTGAAAATATCGAGGGTGTTGATCAGAATATTAAGCCCAGTTAAACTAAAAATGTATGGCAAGCAGATTGCTTGGGCGACGATCGCCAATCCTCATCCAGAACCGCCAGTGCTAAAAGAGCGATCGCACATCATCATCTGATAATAGTTCGACTTTCTGCACTTTATGGAAAGTACGGAAGCCATCAAAAATAATCCAGAAATGAAACCCTACCCTCTAAAGTGGCTGCATAGGCAATTAAAGCAAAATCATGACTCTCCTGCACTGAAGCCGAACACAGCATAGCCAACCCAGTCCTCCGGGCGGCCATCACATCACTATGGTCGCCAAAAAAGGTATGGGCGAGTTGTATTTAATTGTAAATCAACTCGTCCATCTAGTTTTATATTGGACTTACAGCTATTTCCAGGTAAATAGACCACACGGTAGATGTGCAACTCCTTGTGCCCCTACTTCTTAAGACTAAGTAATTTCACTGCTATTTTTGATGAAGTATTAAACAATTTAGATTTAATACTTTATTTATGGTCGAATTTTATCAAATTTGTGTAAAAATATCACTGAATTTCAGAAAAATAGATTGATGCTACTGTTTACCAAGGTTAAGCTGATAATAATATGAACAGGAAGCCTTTTTGTCCTGATAACTGAAATGAACGCTAATAGTTTATCAATTAGTCAGGAAAATACCCATAGTGTTACGTCTAATAGAGAGATAAATGTACAAATTGTACAAGAAGAGGTTTATAGCTTCTTCATGGAAATGGTCAAAAACTTGTCGCCAGACGATGTTTTGCGAGAATTTAAAGGTTTATTTATAGACGGTCTTGATTCAGAAGATTCAAACTATATTCCTGGGATATATAGTGTTTTCTTGGATGACAATGAACAAGAATTATGTAATACATTAAAGCGGTGTTGTTACATTATAGTTAATAATTGGAAAACTAAGCGCAAAGACAAATATATCCAAGAACTAGTTAATTTATTTGTTGATGAAAATTTAAGAATAAAGGAAAATAATGCTCCCATAGTAAAAACTTGTAAAACTTGGTTAGAGAATTTTGTCAACAGCAAAAGCTACCAAGAATTGAAATTATTTGCTGCTAAATATGATGAATCCTCTAAAGGTCATTGGGCTAATCGCTATAGTTCCTATTTGTTAATCGATCAATCTGTTAATAAGAATAATCCCATAGAGCAACAAGAGGCTGCTAGAAAGCTTTCTAAACAGATAAAAGAAAAATTTAAGTTTGAATTGGCAATGTATATTGCTCGTTCTCAATCTGCTGTTTCCAGCACAACGCGCTATCAAAATCCTAGTATTTTAGGAGACCAAGCTCTGCGTTTAATAAAAGCAATTGTCTTAAAAAGAGGTGTTTTTAGTCATGAGAATATTGCACATATATTTATCAAGCAAACTCAAAATCAGACTTTGGAAGAATTTAAAGTTAACCTCGAAAAATATCTATTTCTTTCTGTAGGCAAGCAGGAATCAGTCGAAAGTTGGAAGCAGCAGTTTATAAAAAGTTTATCATTATGGAAGAAGGATTACAATCATGAATTTATCACGAAAGAATTGTTTCTGAGAACCTGCAATCGAGTGATTGACTCTTTGACGATAGAAAATGGAAAAGAACCTTCGTCATTATTTATCTTATTAATTACTCAAGGTCATGCTCTAACATTGGTAATTATACTTTTAAAAATCATTCTAATTTGTAAAAATTCTCGTCGTCATTTAGAAACTCGAATTGCTCATCTGATTCGTTTTTACGAAAACTATCCTGAAGATGAATGTAAAAATGTAATTAATTTTATGGAGATTTTTAATATCACGTTTGCCATTTATGCAGAAAACGTAGAGTATAACTTGATTAAGATGGAAGAAGAAAGCAGTAATCCGCAATTGAATTTGGATGGTTATCGTGTGTTTTCACAGATGAAGGTATATAAACACAAATAGGTGTCCCCTAATTCAGGATTTAGCAAGGCGTTCGTCTAGGTAAGCGAGAGCAGCGCCCGCAGTTTCAGCTACAATACTAATGAGGCGATAGAGAGCGATCGCACTAAATACTACGGCTGCTGGAAAGTGACTTTGTAAAAGTTGATATGCAGTCGCTTCAAATACACCCAACCCACCAGGCGCACCCGGAATAACAAGCCCTAATAACCAAGCGCAACTAAAAGCCCCTAATAACAAAGGAATTTGGTTTACGTTCAACGAACCCAGGGCGAACATCGTTAATATAAACCCAGTGGCGCGTAGCCCCATAAAGCCCAATTCTCCTAACAAAGGGCGTAGGGGATAGTTTTTAAGATTGAAGGGAACAGTTGGTTTTGTAGCAGCAGACTTTTTTGCTTTCAATTTGTACAAAAAGCGAATAACTGGGTTTAAAACCCAAGGATGAATCGCACAAAGAATTACAGCTAAACTCGGCAATTGTAGTATTTGCAGAGCAAGGGTAGTATTTGCTGGTGCAAATTGGCTACTGCACAGGGCAATGATGATTAAAGCAGCCGCTAGCATAAGTAGGGGTTCTAGCAAAACGCTTAAGGTAGCTGCACCAGGAGAAATATTAGCATTTTTGGCTGCCACAATTCGCCCGTAGTAATGCCAGATATTACCTGGTAAATACTTAGCTATGTTCGTTTTTAGGTAAACTTGGATGAATTGGGGAGATGATACAGGTTGATTTAAATCTTGCAGAATCCAAGTCCAGATCCAGCCTGCCCAAGTATGTGCTAGTAAAGTTACCCCTGTAGCGATCGCTATAATTGCCCATCCTACCCCATCAATGCGGATAGCAGTCACTCCACTCCAATTATCCTTCAAGGCTTTCGCTAAAAAAAACAGCGTTCCGCCCAAAATTAGCCAGCGTAAAAATCGCTTCATGAATTTAGTAATTTCAAGGTAGAGTAACAAGGGGCCAATGCCTCAAATATTACAGTACATCAGCTACCTATTCAAATCTTTTGAAGTATCAAATAGGCTGATATAGTTTTTTTTACTAAAAATATATTACTTTATTTTATATCTCTCTAGAGTTAGATAAAAATATTATTTATGTACTACTTAAAATGTAGCTTGCGCTAGAGGTAAAGAGCATTTTATTATTCATATCCTTAATAGAGGTTATCGAAACTAAGCCAACCAAAACAAGCACAATAACTTGCTGACCAATTCAATGATTCAGCAAAAGCTTAACTTATTAATATTTTGGTAAGGAGGATTACGTGAACGCTGTGAGACTATTCTTGAAAAAAGTAAGATTGCGCCAGATTTTAACTATCTTTTTAGCTGGACTATTGTTGATAGTTAGTACTGCTTGTAGTGGGGCAAATGCTCAAGGTGCAAATCCACAAAATCCTGCTGTGCAGGCAGGTGGGGCAAACAATCCCTATAAGAACGGCGGAGATAAGTATGGCAACTACAGAATGTCTCCCGATCCGAAATTAGCAAACCCAAAAGGCAATCAGGGACGCGACCAAGCTAGCTTACAACCAAGTTCGGAATTGTTGATTGCTACAACAGATAGAGAATCCAAAATACTTTATCCTGGTGCTGAGACACCAACAGGTAGAATTAACAAAGAAGCAGAATTGCCAATTATCACAGACAAGGATTTCCGAGAAGCTGAACCAGGTGGTTTGATTCAGGATGAACCAAATGTAGGAGATCGGGTTCAAGATCGGATTGAGATTGTAAAAGAGAATGTTGAAGAAGCTTCTGGCTTTTTGAAAGATAAGGCAGATGAAGCGGCTGCCAGACCTGAATTACAAAAAAATCCAGCAGTAGGCAGATAGAATCTTTATTTTGTCTGAATACTTTGGAATGCAAAAATAATTCCAAATGCCACTTGGTTGAAGTTTAACTTAGTCACAAAAATGCAAGGAGTTTCGCACTATGAAAAAATCAATGAATTGGCTCAAAAGTATTCGTCCCTTGAAAGTTTTAACTGTTTTTTTGGCAGGAATGTTTATATTTCTGACACAAGCTTGTGGCGATCCGGGAATAGCAACACAGCCACCACAGCCTGAAGATCAATCAGCTTATTCCAAACGATACGATCCCACTAAAGATTATCCTCTCTCTTCTCCTGCTGGTGGAATGAATAACTTTAGTGATGTAGATCCTAGAGGGAAATTAGATGAAAAGGCAGCGAATGACAGAGCCGATGCGCTGGCGAAAAATTCTCAAAAAAATGTTGAGCAGAAGGGAATTGACAGCCCAGGGCAATACGGTCGCAATTACAAACAAGGTACACCCTTGGGTGAAAGAGTCAAGAACCTGGGTGAAGATATCGGCAGTTCCGCTAGTGAATTAGGAGAAGGCGTAGCTAAGGGTACTAAGCGAGGAATTGAAAATCTGAAAGGGAATACCCAGAATGCTGCCGAAGATGTGACAGAAAACGTTCAGCGTGGGGCTGAAGATGCTGGTAAAAATGTTCAGCGTGGGGCTGAAGATGCTGGTAAAAATGTTCAGCGCACAGCTGAAGATGCAGGCAAGGCAGTAAAGAGAACAGTCAGAGACGTTGATTAAAATTAGTCATTTCATCTTCTGTAAAAAGATGAAAGTGTCCGCAGACTAGAGTCTGGGGCAACCTAAAAAAAGCCTGCCTAAGCAGGCTTTTTTGGGTTAAAAGAGTGTTTAGAAGCCGTATCGACACAAGGCTTTACGTCAATACTACTGCCAGATATAGAATCCCGCAGAAGCAAGCTTAAACTAACTGCGTCCACAAGTTATAAAGTATGTGTAGATAAAACAGCGAGTATGTTGAGGAAATCTGTATGACAAGCTACCAAGAAACTATAACTAATAACGAATCCGTTAATGAGCTAATCGCCGAGACGACAAGCATTAACCATCTGGAGGTAATTGAAAATGTCATCGACTCTTTAGAACAAGATGATAGTGCAATGGTTAGCCATACTCCAGAGGGTGGTTATCTTTGGAAGTTTAAGTATGGAAGTGTAGAAGTATTTGTCCAACTCAATGGGATAACCGATGAAGACACCATAACGGTTTGGTCTGCGGTGCTAAATTTACCTGCTAAAGATGAACCAAAATTGATGCGGTATCTGTTGGAGTTGAACTGCTCTAGCACTTTTGAAGCACGTTTTGGTATTATTGAAAACCGAGTCGTTGTGATTTCAACACGCACCTTAGCGGAATTATCTCCTGGCGAAGTCTCTCGGCTGATTACCGTTGTAGCAACGATCGCAGATAACAACGATGAAGCCTTACAAACTGAATTTGGTGCAACTTGACTAATCGCTTCGCTTTAGTTATGAGTTATAAGTGCTGAGTTGTAAGTTGATAAACTTTTTAACAGACGCGATTAATCGCATCTCTACTCTAACTCCTGTACAGACGCGATTAATCGCGTTTCTTAACTCTTGAATTCTAAAGTGTGGCGACTAATTCCTTTGCTAGAGGCAGACGGCAATGTGCAGATGGCGATTGACCGATGGTTACTAGAACAACACCAGTCTGGACATCCGTCAACTCTGCGCTTTTATACCTGGTCGCCATCTGCCATTTCCCTTGGCTATCATCAACGTCAATACCCTGAATATTGGCAAAATTTGACTTGGCAAGGGCAAAAGCTGGATTTAGTGCGCCGTCCTACTGGGGGGCGGGCGGTGTTACATCAAGGTGATTTAACTTACGCTGTAATAACATCTGGACTTACGGGTAATCGCCTCCAGGTGTACGAAAAAATTTGTGAGTTTTTGATTCAAGGCTGGCGATCGCTCGGCGTAGAATTACATTATGGTACAGAAGGGCGAGGTTACATCAACAATCCTAACTGTTTTGGTACAGCAACCAGTGCAGATTTAGTTTTGCCAGATGGTGCTAAACTCGTTGGTAGCGCTCAACTGCGACGTAGTGGCGCAATTTTGCAACATGGTTCCATCCGTTTGCAACCCGATGCTGAACTGTTTGCTCAAGTATTTGGTGCAGAATCTCTTACGACTGTACAACTACCTCAAAATTTGAGTGTAGAAAAGATTATTGCAGATTTAGTTATTGCAGCTAGCGATTGTTTTAATATGCAGATCGAGTTACAACCTCTCTCACCCTCTGAGTGGGAGGAAATTTTGGCGCATCAGCCCTGAATCTTGAGAGTAGAAGCCTCTTTTAAATATCCTGCGATCGCGCAATCATCAATTAATTGCAAAACAAAGGGCCACAGTTCCGGCGCACCTGTTTCTACTGGCGCTACCCGTTTCATCACTTGATCGCGCCTAATGCCATGAATGCGCCAAGTTCCGCCCTGAGTTTGCTGATTGTGCAGCAAGGGTTGTATACGGTCTAGGGCTGCGGCAAATTTGGCTGTGGGTGTTTCTCCTGCTTCAAACTCATCCCAGAGTAAACGCAACTCGCTACCTTGATCTGTTGGTAAAAGTCCGAATAAGCGCAATGCTGCTTGTGCTTCTCGTTCTGCCTTGCTATCATTACCCTGCACATCGTAACAAAAGGTGTCACCTGCATCAATTTCTACCAAATCGTGAATTAGCAGCATTTTGATAGCATGGAATATATCAACACCCTCTGGAGCATAATCTGCTAATGCGATCGCCATTACAGCTAAATGCCAAGAGTGTTCTGCACTATTTTCTCGGCGTGACCCATCCATAAGCAGGGTTTGGCGCATCACCTGTTTCAATCGATCAATTTCGATGATGAATTGAATTTGTTGAGTCAGTGGATTGATTTGCACCTGAATTTCTGATTGTAAATAAGTTTTACTGGATTTTCGATTTTGAACTCCAGGGCATCTGCAAGGTCTTTCTGCATACCAATTAAAAAGCGCCTGGGAGTGTTGCCGTGTTTCCACCCCAGACGCTCTTTATTTTTAACTTGCTCCTCACACAGCTAAATACTATCACTGGTTCACTTAAAAGGCGATTATAGCAAGTGACACTTTCAAAACTGCACTAATAATCCAATTCTTATATGCAAATTAAAAAATGCCTGGGAGTGTTGCCGTGTTTCCACCCCAGGCATTTTTTATTCTCAACTTGCTCCTCACACACAAATAGACCTTATCACTACTTCTATTAAATGGCAAGTATATTGAGTGACATTTTCAAAACTGCATAAGCAATCCAATTTCTGTTGAAGAAGAATTCAGAAGTCAGAATTCAGGAGTCAGAATCAAGACGCTCGTGCCTCTCTACGAGACGCTGTGCGAACGCTACTGCTACGCTATCTGCCACTCGCACAGAATTCATTCTGAATTCTGACTCCTGAATTCTATTCGATAAATTAAAAAGCGCTTGGGAGTGTTGCCGTGTTTCCACCCCAAACGCTTTTTATTTTTAACTTGCTCCTCACACACGATTAAATAATATCATTGCTTCAATTATAAAGAAAGTATTTAGTGTGACACTTTGTAAACTGCACACCCAATAAACAATGATTTAGTGTAAAAAGTGACGTACACCAGTTAAGACCATCAGTAAACCCAGTTCGTTAGCAGCTTTGATTGAATCCTTATCACGCAAACTTCCACCTGGTTGAACGATGGCTGTAATGCCTGCGGCTGCGGCTGTTTTCACAGAATCATCAAAGGGGAAGAATCCATCGCTGGCGAGAGCTGCACCTTTGGCTTTTTCTCCAGCTTGTTCTAGAGCTATTTTAACTGAGCCGACGCGGTTCATTTGACCAGCACCTACTCCTAGTGTAGTGCGATCGCTTGTGATAACGATGGCATTCGATTTAACGTGTTTGCAAACTTTCCACGCAAACAGCAATTCGGCTAATTCGCTGTCGGTGGGTTGACGTTGAGTGACTATTTGCCATTGACTGGTGTCTGCAACAATATCATCGGCGGTTTGGACAAGGAAACCACCTGCGATCGCTTTCACTGTATCCTTGGGGCCACTGCTCAAATCAGCTAGAGTCAAAACCCGCACGTTAGATTTCTTGGCCAGGATTTCTTGGGCTTCTGCGTCACAACTTGGTGCAACCACACATTCTAAAAATGTTTTGGTTAACTCGCTAGCTGTAGCCGCATCAATCGGACGGTTGAGTGCAACAATTCCACCAAAGGCAGAAGTAGAGTCAGCGTTAAAAGCTTTTTGGTAAGCTTCAGAAATTGTACTTCCCAATGCCGTACCGCAGGGATTTGTATGTTTGATAATCGTTGCTGCTGGAGTATCAGTGAATTCAGCAATGATTCGGCGTGCAGCTTCTAAATCAACTAAGTTATTGTAACTAAGTTCTTTGCCTTGCAGTTTTGTCGCGGCTGTCCATCCCGTTGGAGTAGTACCAGTTTGATACCAAGTGGCGGGTTGATGAGGGTTTTCGCCGTAACGCAGAGATTGCAATTGTGTACCGCTAAGGTTGTACTGCTGTGCTTCTGCGAGGTAAGATGCGATCGCTTGATCATAGCTAGCAGTATGCGAAAATCCTTTTAAAGCCGCCTTTTGCCGAAACTCTAGGGATGCTTCGCCGTTATTTTGCCGCAATTCCTGCAAATACTCGTCATACTGTGCTGGATCGCATAATACAGCGAGATGGGCAAAGTTTTTCGATGATGCCCGCAGCATTGCTGGCCCACCGATATCAATCTGTTCAACAGCCTCAGCTAATGTTACCCCTGGTTTAGCGATCGTTTCCTCAAAAGGATAAAGATTCACCACCACTAAATCAATCGGGCGAATTTGGTTATTTTCTAAATCTGTAATATCTTCGGGAACATCTCGCCGCGCCAAAATTCCGCCATGAATTCGGGGATGTAGGGTTTTGACTCGACCACCTAAAATTTCTGGTGAACCTGTGTAATCTGCAACCTTCGTAACAGGGAGTCCCGCATCTTTGAGGGCTTGGGCTGTTCCCCCACTGCTGATTAAATCAAAGTCAAATTCTTCAACCAAGCTACGGGCGAGGTCAATTATACCAGTTTTGTTAGATACACTCAGCAGGGCTAGACGCGCCATTGATCAATTCCTTAAAATTAGGCTAGAAGCGAAGGATCTCAAGTTTTGCATAAGCCTTGGTTCACTTCAAGAGCATGAGGAATAATATTGACTCGTGTAATTTATATGCTTACATCCCCCATCAGCACTGTCGAAAATGCTGGAAATAGGGGCTAAGTAGGCTTAGTCTCTCATATTTGCGATCGCATAAACTAAAAGCAAGCATCTTTTACCCACATAACAATCTATGGTTCAGTCTTCTAATCAACGCCTAACCCTAGAAGAATTTCTCGCACTTCCCGAAGGAAATATTACATACGAGTTTGTTAATGGTGAAGCTGTACCAAAATATAAAGATCATGAAATGTCACCAAAATTTTTTCATAGCTCGACTACTGGTGCTTTATTTCTACTATTGTCTGCATGGGCACAAGCAAAAGGTCGGGTTGTGATTGAATGGGCAATTAAACTAACACGAAATCAACAAGATTGGATGCCTGTAGCGGATCTGACCTATATTTCTTATAACCGTCTTCCTGCTGATTGGCTATTAGACGAAGCTTGTCCTGTCGCACCTGAATTAATCATCGAAATCATTTCACCTGGTCAAACTTTTGGTGAAATTGCCGAAAAAGCGACTGATTATGTGAAAGCTGGGGTTTCTTGTGTTTGGGTGGTCGATACAAAAGCTAGAACTGTAACTGTATTTGCGCCATCTTCCTTGCCGATTACTTATCGATCTCATCAAGTAATTACTAATGATTTACTACCAGAATTAGAAATTACCCCTCATACAATCTTTCAACAAGCTGGATTAAATCCCTAAAATTTCATTAGGAATCAACAGTTTTTAGCGATCGCTACTTCATGGCATCCAGTGAATTAAATCTTCTCAATACCATTTTGCTTGAAGATGAAGCAGATAACAAATAGTTAATGTACGCTTGGAAATTACTGAGCGATATCTACGACGAGCTATGTCTGTGCCTAATTCAATTCATGTTTTGATTTAGTAGCACCAAAAAATCTACTGTGGAAAAACCTTTACAGTGTCACTGGCTATAGATAACTCCACCCTTGTACCTATAGGTAAAGCCATATCTTTCAATGTCCGCGCATGAATTTCTTTACCAGAGGGAGTTTGTAAACAATATTGATACTCACGTCCTAAAAACCGTCGGGTGCGGATGACTACAGGCGCATCGGTACTAGGCTTTAAGATAAAGTCTTCTTGACGGATCATGATTTCGCCAATATCTTCGGTGTGATTCGCTGTTAACTCAAAACTGCCGATTTCTGTTTTCCATAAATTACCTTGACGACGCGCAGGAAGGAAATTAGCTTGAGTAACAAATTCGGCGACGAATCTTGATGCTGGATGAGTATAAATTTCTTCTGGTGTGCCTAGTTGCTCTAAATATCCTTGGCGCATGACACCCACTATATCTGAAATAGCTAATGCTTCTTCTTGATCGTGGGTAACAAAAATTGCTGAAGTTCCCGCCGCTTTGAGAATGTCTCGTATTTCTTCTCGCAACCTTAACCTAACTTGAATATCAAGATTGCTCAAAGGTTCATCTAAAAGCATAAGTTGGGGTTGAGGTGCTAAAGCGCGGGCGAGTGCAACCCGTTGCTGCTGTCCACCTGAGAGTTCGTAAGGGTAACGTTTTTCTAAACTTTCGAGTCTCACCAAAGCAATAACTTCGGCTATCCGTTTTTGGATTTGCTGTTTACTAAAATGTTTCAACCCGAAGCCCACATTCTCTGCCACATTTAAATGGGGAAACAGTGCATAATCTTGAAAAACAACACCGATGTCGCGCTGTTCGGCTGGAATGGAAGTAGAACGATCGCAAACTACCTGTCCACCAATTTTAATTTCTCCTGCTTGCGATCGCTCAAAACCAGCAATCATTCGCAACAGCGTAGTTTTACCACAACCAGATGGGCCGAGCAATCCCAAGATATCTCCTTGTTGCAACGTCAAAGATACGTTATCTACAGCAGGAAAGGCACTTTCTGCAAACCGCTTGGTGACATTTTGTAAATGGAGAATTGCTTGTTGCATAAGGTAGATAACAGAAGGCTGGTTAGAACTTTGTTTGCACTTGCGGGTTACTTATGACTTTATCTTTTTTGACGTTCTCTTGAGATAGCACCAATAAAGTTGAACCCATAGAAACTAGTAGCATAGCTAATGAAGCTGCCGCAGCGTCGGCGAAATCTACATTTTCTGTAGCTTGCCAAATTTGCGTTGCTAATGTACCAAAGCCAATAGGCGCTAACAGCATGGTGGCGGGTAGTTCTTTAATCGCTGTCAAAAATACCAGCACTGCACCACTCAACACGCCTGATTGTACTAAAGGTAGGGTAACTTCTCTTAAAGTTTGCCAAGCATTCCTACCTAAGCTACGGGCTGATTCTTCTAGCTGGGGATTGACTTGCAAAAGCGAACTGCGGACTGTTCCCACTGATTGCGGTAAGAATAAAACTAAATAAGCAAATATCAGCATCGGCAGAGTTTGGTACAGTGCTGGCAAATAGTTAGCACCAAAAAATACTAAAGATAAAGCAACAACTATTCCGGGAACTCCAAAACCAATGTAAGAACAGCGTTCAATTATGGCAGTGATTTTACTCGGAAACCTGACTGCTAAAATTGCTACTGGCAGGGCAAAGATGGTGGTAGCTAAAGCTGCCAGTCCAGCTGCGCTAATGGAGTTGAGAATAGTGGGGAATAAGTTGGGGAAAGTATAGCCAGTGTTAAGTCCACGAATTAGCCAAAATAAGGTGATACCTACTGGCAAAACTACACCAAAGCTAGTAATTAGCAGACAAAAGCCAAAAGCGGGCCATTTCCAAATACCCAACTTGGCAATTTTCGGTGGACGTAGAGAAGCGGAACCACGACTATAATAAGCTGCACGCGATCGCATTCGATATTCTAACCATAAAATCAGCAGCACCAATATCACCAACATCAAAGATAAAGCTGCGGCTGAGTTCCGATTAAAGCTAGTTTTATATTGTAAAAAAATTGCCCGTGTAAAGGCATCAAAACGCATCAGCGAAGGTGTACCAAAGTCGCGCAAAGCATACAAAGCTACTAATAATCCACCTGCAATTAATGATGGTTTCAACTGTGGCAAAACTACTTTAAAAAAGGTTTCTCTACTGCCATAACCCAAACTGCGAGATGCTTCTTCTAGAGATGGATCAATACCTTGTAATCCAGAACGCACACTCAGCAGCATATAAGGATAGGTAAACAAAGTAATTGCCAAAACTGTCCCAGGAAAACCATAAATGGAAGGTAATTCTTCTACTCCTAATGGTTGAAGCAACAGTTGCAAAAAACTACCTCGTGGTGCCAAAGTTGCAATCAGCGCAAAACTGCCTACGTAGCTAGGAACCGCTAAGGGTAATGTTGTCGCCACTAACCAAAAACGTCTTCCCGGTAAGTCTGTTCGCACAGTTAAAAATGCCAATGGTACGGCAATTAATGTGGAAAATAACGTCACCGTTGCCGCCATTGCCGCACTATTGAAAAAAACCATGATATTGCGGGGACGAGAAAGCAATTCTCGCAACTCTTCCCCGCCAATACCTGCGGTGCGAATCACTAAATATAGTAATGGCAGGGCAATGGCAACTGCCACCACCCCTGCCGCTAATGTGAGAAATAATGGAGGGCGAACCGCTTTCAACTGTTACAAAACTCCTGCCTGCTGTAGTAAATTCAAAGTTGCCGGCAAATCGTCTAAGTCTGTCAAGTTAACATTGGGTGGATTAAGCTGACTGATTGGTATTTGTTTTGATGGCGCTGGAATTCCTTTTACTAAAGGATACTCATTAGTTTCTTTAGCAAAGTAATTTTGTGAACTCTGGTTGAGCAGATAATTAATTAAAGCCTCCACATCAGCTTTTTGATCTGTGGTATTTGTAATTGCTACTCCTGCCACGTTAATCATTGATCCGGCATCTTTGCTTGTGTAATGGTGGGCAACAGGAAAGTTAGGATCATCTTTTTTGAAGCGATACAAGTAGTAATTATTCACTAAACCAAGATGAACTTCTCCCCTTCCTATAGCTTCGACGATCGCAGAGTTTTTGCCGTAATCTTTGACACCATTAGCTTTCATGGCTTTGAGCCATTGGAGAGTCTTTTCATCTCCATCTAATACTCGCATTGCGGTGATAAATGACTGAAATGAGCCGTTAGTTGGGGCCCAGCCGACTTTACCGCGCCATTTCGGTTCTGTTAATTGCGAAATTGATGTCGGTAGTTCCCCTTGCTTCACTAACTTGGTGTTGTAGTCAATTACACGAGCGCGTCCAGAGATTCCTAACCAATGCCCTTTAGCAGAACGAAAGCGAGAATCAACTTTATTCAGCAACTTCGAGGCAATCGGCTGTGTTACCTGTTTTTTCTCCAAAGTGCCTAAAGCACCAGCATCTTGAGCGAAAAACAAGTCTGCACGGCTATTTTTGCCTTCTTCCAAAAGTGCGATCGCTAACTCAGCAGTATCGCCATAACGCACTTGAATATCTTTATTTAAATCTTTTTTTGCTTTCTCAATTAAGGGGCCAATTAGTTTCTCGTCTCTGCCTGAATAAATCACGAGGGTTTTCGTTTGAGCATCTACAGCTACCCCAATTCCCCAACCGACTGTTACAGCTAGAGCTAATGCTGACGCTTTCAACAATGTTAAAGTTTTCAATCTTCAATCCTCCACCCTAATACTTACCAGGAAGTTTTTGCAATAATCTTGCTTGGTATTCTCAATCTTTACCATTAACGTGTACTGGTAAGCAACAAAATCTCTCAAAAAATTTAAATTTTTCTTACCTTTGCCAGATGCATTTCAGTCCATAGCAAGTTATATGACCTGTACTTGCTGCATGAGTTTGAGTGTTGTCTCTAAATCGTTAAGATTACTCAAGTCGATTTTTTGAGTTTGTTTTTTAATTTGTTGGAGAGATTTCAGCTTCCCTTTAGGCGCAACAGCCGAAGTTAGAGGATATTCATAGGTTTGATTAGCAAAGTAGTTTTGGGCATTTTCATTCAACATGAATTCGACAAACTTTTGAGCAATATTGGGATGTTTGGCGCTGTTAAGAATTGCTACGCCTGCAACATTTACCAAGGAACCCACATCATCGGTAAAATGATGCTCCACTGGAACTTGAGGATTATCTTGCTTAACTCGTTCTAAATAATAATGGTTGACAAATCCCACAGCAATTTCGCCGCGAGATAAGGCTTCTACGATCGCACTATTATTAGGATAAACTTTAGCATTGTTAGCTTTAATACCTTCTAACCATTGCCTAGCTTTGTCTTCTCCTTCTGCAACCCGCAAGGCGGTGACAAAAGATTGAAAGGAACCATTTGTAGGGGCCCAGCCAATTCTACCTTTCCATTTCGGTTCAATGAAGCCAAAAATTGATGATGGTAATTCCCCTGGTTTTACTAATTTAGTGTTGTAATCTACTGTACGTACTCTCCCAGAAATACCTACCCATTTCCCCTCTGGTGAACGGTAGGTACTATCTACCTGATTGATAAGAGATGTTGGTAACTGTACTGCTCGATTTGCTTTTTGCATAGCTCCGAGGGCGCTAGCATCTTGGGCAAAGAAGACATCTGCGGGACTATTTGCCCCTTCTTCCAAAATTGCTGATGCTAACTCAGCAGTATCGCCGTAGCGGACTTGTACTTTACTATTAGTTTGTTGCTCAAATTGTTTGATAAGTCCGCCAATAAGTTTTTCGTTGCGTCCTGAGTAGACTACTAGCTCTTTTTCTAATGTACCGCTAGCAGCCGTAGCCGGTGTAGCTTGTCCTGATGGCGATTGGGCAGTATCGGTGGAAGTTTGATTAGCATTACAAGCGATCGCTAATCCCCCACTAGCAGTTGCTAGTCCCACTATATAGACAAACTTACGGCGCTTCATAATTTTCATCCACCAGAATTAAAACTATTATCCAAAAGTCTAATAATCTTATTGATTAAATATATCGATAATATCATGAGTGCTACTACTTACTAACATACAAAAAATATAATTTTTTCTAACTCAATAGAATATTTGCAGTAGCTTTTACGGGTTTTATCTTGTGTAGTCAAGACTTATACTCACCGGGGCTAGTAATAAATTAAACTTTACAAATATAATATTAAAATTTTTTTGCCCTGAAAGTTGACAATAGCGGTTACGAAAACGTTGCAAGTCTTTCCGACACGCTCCCGCGATCGCTCGTTTTCATAAAATTGTTGTTTGAGAATAAGTGCAATCAGCAAATGCGAACCCTAAATCTATAAATGCGAACTCCAAATCAACAAATGCGATCGCCTAAGCTGACTTTTCACGGGATCTGGAAAATCTCTCTCCTGCAAGGCTAAGGTGTACACATAAGTCGTGAAATTCCACCCAATGTTAGTCCGCGCAGGCGGACTTCGTTTGTATAGCCGCGATTTCTAATCGCTAGGGCTAGGTGCAAGATGTGAGTATTGGAATTAATTTTTAATTCACCGTTCGCGTAGCATCCCGCAGGGAAGGGGTTGACCCGCACTACGAGTTTTCGCTAATTTCCAAACAGAATAATATTTGTCACTACAAATAAGCTTTGTCTTCACATTATAATTTTTTTCTATCGTTTCGCGCCAAGTCTCTGAAGGATTGAATAAAAAAATATCAGCAAACCTATCAGGAATTTGAGGAACTTTCTGATTTTGAACCAACAGAAATCGTACCTTTGGCTCTAAAAGATAGCTTAGAGAAAATATATTTCCGTAATTAGTACCCAAGGCATCACTAATCAAAAGTGGGCGCGTAGCCTGATTGATGATTTTAGCAACTTGTGGATTGTCATAACTCATACCCTTATTCCACCAAGTTTCTGCCTGATAATTCACTCTAGAAGAAATCAGACCACAAATAATTACAAATGCCACAACCCCATACCAAATACTCCGGCGTGACACACTCTCATTATATATTTTGCAAGCTAGTAAGTAAGCAACAGCTAATTGAATCCCTAGATAAAATGGGATAAAATATGCTTGACTAGATGACTGTATACCCCCATCCATTAAATCTGGTAGTCTTATCGGCAGTGTCGGTACTACAATTAATATAATGACAAATAACCAAACTTTATAGCTAGTTTTTAGGCAAAGAAAATAAATTGAATATCCTATAAAACTTAAAAAGCATAATGTAATTAAATAACTAAATTCATTCTCTTGACTAAGGTTTATATCAAAAAATATTCGGCTTGATTGCATCAAAATAAATCCAAATACAGACCTCGAAGATGATTGTGTTGTTGTCTTATCTGCTGAAATAAGAAATTGGAAAAAGTCACCTATTATAATCATTAGCCAAGGCATGAAGGCTAAAAAACCTACCAATGATGCTAGTAAATAAGTTCTGACAGTTGAAGACAGTTGGAATTTAGCAGTAGCAATCACATAAATTCCGTGAGCAACTGCTACAAATCCACTCCAGAGAAACGTATAAAGGCTGATTGCCAAAGTTACTGCATAAATGCTCCAGGCAGCGAATAAATCTGGTTTTTGTTGTTCTTTTGTTAGCTCATCTTCCAGCCGCATTACTCGCAGCAGAGAGGCGCTAGATAATAATATAGTGACTAACCAGAGAATATATTCTTGTGCTTCTTGAGCGTATACTAGTTGAATTGGAGAAATTGCCATGAGTGCGATCGCTACACCAGGAACCGATAGCGACACATTAAATAATTCTCTACATAGCCAATAAACACAAGGAAAAACCAACAAACTGATCAAAGCAGATAAACTTCTGATAGCCGTCACCGAATTACCAAAAACTTCCATCCACAATCTGGCTATTACGTAATAAAGCGGTGGATGCAAAGCATCTTCTTTAGCCAAAGTCATAATTGTGTCATTTAAGCTTTTTTGATTTACACCTTGAAACTGAGCGAAACTTTCTTTACCAATGACACGACCATTAAATAGTTTCTCTTGTGCTTCAGTTTTTGTATAACCAGAAATTCGCAATGAAGTATAAGTTTCGTCATGGGAATAAACCTTGTTATCAAGGTTAAAAAAGCGAAACAATATACCCATCATCAATAAGAAAATAATTAAAAATCGCAACCAACTCGGAGCAAATTTGAGATGGTGCATAAGTTGATTTCCTAAAAAGTTTTTTCAAATCATCTAATTCATCGGGCTGGATGAGGTGTCGCAGCTACAACCTTCGCCTATTTGTTAAACATTGCCATTCAATAGGGAAGGTTGGCAATCAACACCTCCCTTTATTAACTACGAAAATAAATGAGCAAGATTGTATCAAATCCCGCAAAACTGGATTTGGTTTTGAAACCAAGACATCGATTGAGTGTAAAATATACCAAGTGTAGATGCATCCGTGGTAGGGCAACTCCAGTAGCTATCGTGCATTGGGCCATGACGTAGGCGATCGCTTTGTAGGTTATGCTTCTTAATTCTCCCCAGATACTGGAGACAAAAATTATTTCTTCTCTCCAATGGCGTAGAACGGGCACAAGTTACGCCTACGCCAGGTGTTAACCGATAAGAATTCGAGGTGGCAGTTTAAAGTAGCTGTATCAGCAGATTGAAAATACTCCCTTGGCAAGATCAACTCTTGCTTTTAACATATCTGAGGCTAAGATCGCGCAGATGCCACAGCAGAATTTTTTGCGTTTGATTCCAAAAGAATTATTGAGGGTGCCACTTCGTGTAGCTCTTGTAGTACCTTTCATCCTGCAAATCTCTGCTGCTGTAGGGTTAACAGCATTCTTCTCTTTAAAAAATGGTCAGAAGGCTGTTAATGATGTTGCTACTCAGATGCGGAATGAAGTTACAACCCGGATTCATCAACACGTCACCGATTACATAAAAATCCCCCAACTCGTCACTCAGATTAACGCCAATTCTGTCCATGTTGGTGAGTTAAGTTTAAAAAATGGAAAAATTTTAGAATACCATTTATGGCATCAAATACAGTTATTCAAGCCCTTAAACCCGATCGCTTTTGCAAGTACACAAGGAGAAATTCATTCAGTTGATCGCCTTAAGGATGGTTCACTAGTCATCCGAAAACGAGATCAATCAACAGGTAAAAATTACCATACTTATGCCACAGACTATCAAGGTAATCGTGTCAAGTTAATTCAAGTTAACAAAATCTTTGATCCTCGCACTCGCCCTTGGTACATTAATGCTGTGAAAGCAGGTAAACCTACTTGCACAGAAATTTATTCGTATTTCTCTTCATCAGGGCTAGCGTTCAGTGCAACCCAACCTCTTTATGACCAGACAGGTACTTTGCTTGGAGTGACGAATGCAACGTTATCTCTCTCGCAATTGAGTGAGTTTTTGCATAGTTTAAAGATTGGTCGCTCAGGACAGACATTTATTGTCGAGCATTCTGGAGATTTGGTAGCAACTTCAACGGCCCAGAAACCCTTCATTGTGAGCGATCAGGGAGGGAAAAAGACTTACAAACGACTTAGAGCGATCGCTAGCAGCGATCGGATCACTCATCTGACCACAAAGTATTTACAGGCACGATTTGGTAACTTTAGAAACATTTCTTCTAGCCAGCAGCTAGAATTTGAAATCGATCATAAGCGGCAATTCGTACAGTTGATGCCCTTCACAGACGACTGTGGGCTAAATTGGCTGATTATCGTGGTGGTTCCAGAAGCCGACTTTATGGAGCATATCGAAGCCAACACCCGAACCACTATTTTGCTGTGTTTAGGAGCCTTGACACTAGCTACAGTCATAGGAGTGATTACTTCTCATTGGATTACTCAACCAATTCTCCATTTGAGCTTTGCCTTTAAGGAAATTGCTAATGGGAAATTAGACCAAACCGTTACAGTAGAGGGTATCAACGAACTAAGAGTCCTCGCTCAGGCTCATAATCAGATGGCTACTCAATTACAAGAGTCATTTGCTGGACTATTACAGGCTAACAGGCAGTTAGAAACTGAAATTAACGAGCGTAAGCAGGCAGAAAAGAGGCAGCGTCTTAGCGAGGAGCGATTTCGATTGGCAATTGAAAACATCCCGGATACATTTGTGATTTATGATGCCGAGCGACGGTTTCAGTTTGTCAATGCTTTCGGAGTCAAGCGCAGTGGTTATTCTAAGGAAGCACTTCTTGGTAACACAGACGAAGAATTATTCCCGTCGTCAGTCGTAGATACCTATTTACCAATCTTGCGAAAAACTGTCGAGACACGTACCTTGCAAACCGGAGAATGCAAAATAAGTTTGCCTGATTCTGAACCTTTCACCATAGTAGCCACCTACGTGCCGCTTTTAAATGAACATGGGGAAATTCATCAGATTCTCGGAATCACTCATGATATTACTGAACGCAAACGCGCAGAAGAACAGCTGCTACATAATGCATTTCACGATGCACTCACCGGACTACCCAACCGAGCTTTCTTTATGGAGCGCTTAAAACAGACACTCCAGCGAGCCAAAGGACAGGAAAATTATTTATTTGCTGTAATATTTCTCGACCTGGATCGGTTTAAGGTGATCAATGACAGTCTCGGACACTTAAAAGGAGATCAATTTTTACTTGCTATTGCCAATAAATTACAAGTATGCATCCGCTCAAAGGATACAGCTGCACGGCTTGGGGGAGACGAATTTACAATCCTGGTTGACGAAATTCAGAATTTGTCAGATGCCATCAAAGTAGCTGAACAAATTCAACAAGAACTGAAATTACCCCTTGAGCTTGACGGGCAAGAAGTATTTACAACGGCAAGTATAGGCATCGCCCTGAGTTCGACAGTAGACTATGACCAACCAGAAAACTTGCTAAGGGACGCCGATACGGCTATGTACCGAGCTAAGGTGCTGGGCAAAGCACGCTATGAACTATTTAACCCAGAGATGTATACTAATGTTCTGGCGAGATTGCAGTTAGAGAACGATCTACGCCGAGCGATCGAACGCCACGAGTTTCAAGTTTATTACCAGCCGATTGTTTCTCTTACTACTGGCCGCATCTTAGGCTTTGAGGCTCTGTTACGCTGGCAGCATCCAGAGCGTGGTCTCATTTGTCCAACAAACTTTATCCCTCTGGCAGAAGAAACCGGATTGATTATCGAGATTGGCTACTGGGCGCTACATGAGGCGTGCCGCCAGATGCAAACTTGGCGAGTGAGCCACCAAATAAATTCCTTAGAGAAAATCAGCGTCAATCTCTCAGTTAAGCAATTTTCTCAACCGGATTTGATTGAGCAGATTGGGAAAATTTTGCACTCGACTGGTCTTAATCCTGGCAGTCTCATGTTAGAAATTACTGAAACTGTAATTATGGAAAATGGCGATGAGACAAATGCCGCACTCCTAGAACTTCGGAAGATGGGTATTGGGTTATCAATTGATGATTTTGGTACAGGCTACTCTTCGTTAAGCCGCCTCCATAGTTTTCCGATTAGCGTGTTGAAGATTGACCGCTCCTTTGTTAGCCCAATAGATGCTAATGGTAAGAATTTAGAAATTGTTGAGACAATTATCACACTTGCACACAAAATAGGTGTGGATGTGACTGCTGAGGGCATAGAGACAAAAGAGCAGCTAGAATTTCTTAAAAAGCTGAACTGTAAATGTGGACAAGGATATCTATTTTCGCATCCGTTGGATAACGCGGCAGCAGTGGAATTAATCGTTATGAATCCTCAGTGGTAAGGGTTGCTTGAGAGGATTTGGATAACGCCATCTACCAAAGTCTGCAATATTAGATATAGTTAAAAAATCAATAGTCTTGAACTGCCGATCAATAGCTGGAAGGCTGCATATTTTAGCTCCAATATTCAAGTATGCCTGCAAAATTTTTGGAATCTCAACTTTATATGAATCTGAACAATTTTGAGACAGTTCTAGACAAGATTGTGAATTTGGATAAACCAAAATACTCGGATGCATCAAACCATTATGCTGAAAATAATCATAAGTACAAGTAGCTTGTAAAGGACATTGTGTTAGTAATGATGCACAGCCAAAGAAATATTGATTTTCACTCCAGATCAGATAATTTGCTAGCCCTTTCCATAATAATAAAAGTGCCTGACTGTTGCGGTATTCTTTAGCTATACATGCACGCCCAATTTCAACTGATGCCTGAAGCACAGAATTGGGAATTGCATTAAGATTGAATATATCAGCAGCATCAAAACCTAGTCTTTGAGAAGCCATTGTATAGGTTTGCATCCGATAAGTTCCAATTGCTTGACCCGTTTGTTTGGAAATCAGGATTAAATGATGGCAAACGGCATCAAACTTATCTATATCCATCTGGGTAAACTTAGAAGTAGAAAATCCTAAACCTAGTTCCAGATTAAAAACTTCGAAGCGCAACCGAAAGATTGATTCTAATTCTTCTTCGGTTGAAGCCAGCCGTAGGGTATATTTTTCAGTTTGAAGGACGGGAAAATCTTCAATAGTCGGAGGAGGATTCAGTAAATAATTGATGTTGCGTCCAGAAACTTCCATCTATCTTCCTACTTAGATTTGCGAAAATATTCTACTAGGATTTAGGCACTATACAAATAGTTCACATTATGCATTAATGTGTCAAATCGTGATTGAGACGGTATTTGATAAAATAACCTCTAGAGAGCTTTCTTACTCTTTTGGATTAGAGATAGAGTGCTTTTATTATGGACATTAATTCCAAAAAAATCTGGCAATAAGATACAAAATTTTCCTTTGATATAAGCTATAAATGCAAGTCGCGTCGCTTTGCTCCGAATTAAAAATTAATAATTAATAATTCCCCTAAATTTATTTAGGAGCTTATAAGTATGATGGGCGTGAATAAATATAATATGTTCCGTCATTGCGAGCGAAGCGAAGCAATCCCAGAGACTTTGCGATTGCTTCGCTTCGCTCGCAATGACATTTGATATTTAAATATGCCTACCTAGTTATTCTTTTTTTTGCCAATCAGGTAAAAAAATCAAATTCAGCGCAGAAAGCCCCTAGATGAATCCAGGGGCTTGGATGGTATTGGTTGCGATACCTGCGGTATTAGGCGTTGCGATCGCAATCTGTGGTAGATGCACTCTAAAATACTTAATTAATTACGGTGATTATTGCTGTAGTGAACCCTTGTACCTGCCCACAGCAACTTTTCTCGTAGCGTCTGATAGTAGGAATTGTTCTCGCGCAAAATAATAAATTTAGCCCGACACTCTGCCATCCGCACATCAACGCGATGTCCCGGCCAAATTGAAGTTCCCAAGACTCCATCTGTCCACAGCTTGGTACTCAAATCGTAATCCCCCAAAGGCCAAATACTCACCACAGAACCAGGGGGTAAAACGAGGGGACGACTAGAAAGGCTCATTGCACAAATGGGAGTAATGGTAAGTGCCTCCATACCATCGTGCATAATTGGGCCATTAGCAGAAACGGTGTAACCGGTGGAACCTGTGGGAGTGGAAATAATCAACCCATCGCCGACGTATTGATCGACTACCTCACCATCGATTTCCATTTCCAGAATTGAGGTAATCATCCGGTCAGCAGAGGCGGGTTTGACACAGAATTCATTCAAAGCCAGGTAACGTTCGCTCACTGGTTCCAAATTAGACCCGTGGCCCTCATAGACCGCAGCTTGTAACATCATCCGCCGTTGGATAGCATAGCGATCCTCAAACAGCCGATCCCAAACTTTCTCTGTATCCTGAAACTCTTCTACCGACTCAGTTAAAAACCCCAGATGACCTCCCACATTCACTCCCAGAATCGGGATGCCAGCTGGGGCCAAATGTCTGGCACCAGTTAAAACAGTACCATCGCCACCGAGTACCAAAGCGAGATCGATTGGTTGAACCGCCGAAGCCAAAAAGACAGGATAGGGGTTGTCTTTCGGCCCGCTAGGCCCCATCAACACATGGCACTCGCGGCTTTCTAGTTGTTTAGCACAGATTTCTGCCCATTGTTTACTCCGGGCATCCCGCGCTTTATAAGCAATGATTACCTGCTTTAGTTGCACGCACAATTACCACTTCAGGAGATTAAACTGCTCCATATCGACGGTATCGCGGTTGCGATAAATGGCAAGCACGATCGCTAAACCCACCGCCGCCTCGGCCGCGGCCACGGTAATCACAAATACTGTGAAAACCTGACCCTTAATTAATGTTGAGTCGAGGAAGTTGGAAAATGCCATTAAATTCAGATTAACAGCATTGAGCAGTAATTCAATTGACATCAGCACCCTTACAGCGTTGCGGCTGGTAATTAAACCGTAGATGCCGATGCAAAATAAAGCTGCTGCTAGTAACAAAAAGTATTGGAGTTGCATGAATCTGGGTATCCCTCCTGAAAAATCTGGCTTTTTATCTGCGAATGAAGTCGCAAATATTACTCTTTTGTTTCGCTGGTTGTTGATATCAGTTCTCTGGGGCGTTCTTGCAAAGTCAAAACAGTTTGCCGCAGGTCGGATCGTGTGAGTTGATCTGGCAAATATTCACGACGTGCCAGAATAATTGCTCCTACCATCGCCATCAGCAGCAAAATGGAAGCCAGTTCAAAAGGTAGTAAAAAGTCAGTGAAGAAATGTTCTCCAATTAAAACTATAGAGCTCTCACCACCTGCCACCGGAGCAGCTGAGTAAGCCCAAGGAGTAGCCAGCACCATCGTGCTTAAAAGACCAAATAATCCAATACTGACTACACCTGTTAGTGCTTTCCGCACCCAAGAATTGGGAAATGCGACAAAATTCTGCCGCTTGTTCACCAACATAATGGCAAACAAAATCAGCACGTTAACCGCCCCAACGTAAATTAATATTTGTGCGGCGGCAACAAAATCAGCATTTAGCAACAGATACATTCCCGATATGCTGATGAACACACCCCCCAGCAAAAAGGCAGAATAAACGATGTTGGAGAACAGCACCACACCAATGGCTGCCCCAATCATCATCACGCCTAATATGCCAAGCGATACTAACTGTACTCCCTCTGCTAGATTCACTGTTTTTTGTCCTTAGTCATTGGTCATTGGTCATTAGTCATTAGTCATTAGTCATTAGTCATTGGTCATTGGTCATTGGTCAAATAACATAGACGCTTCTGCGGTGAAGCAGCGCGGTCTTGGGGGTTTCCCCATGAGCGACTGCTGAACCCGTTGGCGCAGCCTCTCGTAGAGAAGGGCTTCCCGCAGGGTAGGACAAATGACAATGGACAAATGACAAATGACATTTATTTTTCCGTTTGTTCTACCAGGTCTTCTGGACGCGCACCTGCACGTGGCGCATCTGCGGGCAGTCCGTGGGGTTCGAGGACACCTTTGGGTAGATAAACTAGTTCGCGCAGTGGTGTAACCATTGGATCATCTGTTACCTTGTAGGGCAAACGACCTAGTGCTACGCTGTCATAATTTAATTCATGGCGATCGTAAGTGGAAAGTTCATACTCTTCTGTCATGGATAGACAGTTAGTTGGGCAAAATTCCACACAATTACCGCAAAAGATACAAACTCCAAAGTCAATGCTGTAGTGATTGAGTTTTTTCTTTTTGCTGGCTTTGTCGAATTCCCAATCTACTACAGGCAGGTTAATTGGACAAACACGAACGCAAACTTCGCAGGCGATACACTTATCAAATTCAAAGTGAATCCTACCGCGAAACCGTTCGCCAGGAATCAGTTTCTCGTAAGGGTACTGTACAGTAATCGGCCGTCGCCGCATGTGGTCGAAGGTGACAGAAAGCCCCTGACCAATGTAACGCGCAGCTTGTACCGTTTCTTTGGCGTAATCGCCAACTTGTTTCAGGAACTTTAGCATTGTGTTTCACTCTCTTTTTATTTGTCCCTTGTCCCTTGTCCTTTGTCCTTGGTCATTAGTACAAATGACTAATGACTAATGACTAATGACTAACCCCCGAAGGCGAAGGGAAAGGCTAGTTTCAGCGCGGCAGTTAATAGAAGATTAACCAAGCCAACTGGCAACAAAAACTTCCATCCTAAATCTAACAGTTGGTCAATCCTTACCCGTGGCACTGTCCAGCGCAACAGGATGGCGACAAACACTAGCAAATAGGCTTTAAAGACAGTCATCGTGATGCCCAAAGCCGCAGTTACTATCTGGAACACGGGATTTAATTCACTGACTCCCAGCCAACCAGCAATGAGGTTGAGGGGAATGGGAAAGTCCCAACCGCCCAGGTAGAGAATTGCTACTAGTAAGGAAGAAAGGATTAAGTTAACGTAGGAACCCAGGTAGAACAGACCGAATTTCATGCCTGAATATTCAGTCTGATAGCCTGCAACGATTTCTTCTTCCGCTTCAGGTAAGTCAAAGGGTAATCGTTCGCATTCAGCGAGGGCGGCTATCCAAAAGATCAGAAAACCGATTGGTTGTCGCCAAATGTTCCAGCCTAGAATACCGTAGCCAGATTGCTGATTGACAATATCAACGGTGTCGAGGCTGTTAGACATCATAGCGATCGCTAACACCGCTAACGCCAAAGGAATTTCATAACTAATAGATTGCGCTGCTGCCCGCAAGCCCCCTAAGAGAGAGTATTTGTTATTAGATGCGTAGCCAGCCATCAGCAAACCAATGGGTTGAATACTTGACAAGGCAATCCACAAGAATACGCCCATGCCCACATTGCTAATTACGATGTTCTGCCCAAAGGGGACGATCAGGAACGACAGAAATACCGGAATTACAACAATAATTGGGCCAAGGGTAAACAGCCAAGGGTCAGATTTGGCTGGTACTATGTCTTCTTTAAATACCAACTTCAAACCATCCGCTACAGGCACTAACAACCCAAAAGGCCCCTGATATTCTGGGCCAATTCGCTGCTGTGCGGCGGCGGAAATTTTTCGTTCTAGCCAAGTAGCAACTAATACCCCCACTGTTGCCCCAATCAGCATCAGTATCATTGGCAGGGGCATCCAAATCGCTTTGGCTGTTCCTGCTGGTAAACCTAAATCCCGGAGGGATTCAATAAAAGTTCCTTGGAGGTCAATTCCTGAGTTCATGTTTCCACTCTTTAAGACATCGAGTCATGGTGAGTTACAACTATTAGTTAAATTAATACCTGTAAATTCACCCATTTTTAATTTTTGCCCAGATGATGCTTGATTGAAGATTTGTCGCTAATTCCCATGCCTAGTATATCCTTGGATGGTTTTAGCCCTCTGAAGCGATATGAGAACTTCTACTTATGGTTGGCATTGAGATTGCTATTGAGGAGACGGGGGAAGAAGCAAGGGAGCAGGGAACAGGGAGCAGGGAGCAGGGAGCAGGGAGCAGGGAACAGGGAGCAGGGAGCAGGGAGCAGGGGAGATGGAAAAGAGGAATTGGGGCAAGGTGCGCTTTCTTTGGCGGGGAGAAAGTTTCCCGTTTCCCCTGCTCTCTACTTTCCTCCTTCTTCATTTCCCTCTGCCTTTTGCCCCCTGCCCCCCTGCCCCCTGCCCATTTACCGTTGGTCAATGGGGATATAAGTAACTTCGTGCAAACCGTTGTAAACCTGGGTAGGACGGAAAATCCGGTTTTCTGCTAGTTGTTCTTTCCAGTGGGCTAGCCAACCGGCAACGCGAGCGATCGCAAATATTGGCGTAAACAAATCTGTAGGAATCCCCATCTTCCTATACACCAAACCTGAGTAAAAGTCAATATTAGGATAAATCCCTTTGCTACCTAGTTTTTCCCCTACCACTTGTTCCATTTCTTGAGCAATGTCATAGAACTTGTCATGCCCAAACTTCTCAAACAGTTGCTCTGCTAGTCCTTGCAAAATTATGGCTCGTGGGTCTTTGACTTTATAGACACGATGTCCAAAGCCCATAATTTTAGATTTAGTTTGTAGACAATGCTCTATGTAGGGACGGACATTTTCCACAGAGCCAATTTTTTCCAACATCTGAATTACTTCTTCATTGGCTCCACCATGCAAGGGCCCACCCAAAGTTCCTACGGCACTAGCAACCACAGCGTAAGGGTCGGTCAAGGTGGAAGCTGTCACCCTGGCACTGAAAGTAGAAGCATTCATTGTATGCTCAACTTGAAGTATCAAGCAGATATCAAAAATCCGCGCCATCAGAGGATCGGGTTCTTTCTCATCGAGCATGTATAGAAAGTTGGCGGAGTAGTCTAAGTCATCACGGGGACGTACCGGGTCATTCCCTTTTCGCATCAGTTGGAATGCCGCCACCATCGTGGGAATAGTTGCTATCAGGCGCACCACGGATTCTCGAATGTACTCAGGATTATGTAAATCCCGGAGCGAATAAAATAAGCCTAAAGCCGCAGCAGAGGCTTGTAAAGCATCCATTGGGTGGCCGCTTTCTGGAAAGCATTTCATCATGTCCCGAATGCGGTACTTTATTCGCCTGTGGAAACGAACTTCATGCTCAAATGTTTTTAGTTCTTCCTTACTTGGCAGTTCGCCCCAGATTAAGAGATAAGCAGTTTCTAGGAATGTACTTTTTTCTGCTAGTTCTTCAATCCGAATGCCACGATATTCTAGTATTCCCTTTTGCCCATCAACATAGCTGATACTTGATTGAGCGGCGGGAATGCCTTCTAAACCAGGCTTGTATTCGCACACCATCATGGCAACACCATTCGCTTTGTGAAATATCTGATCAAGCTAACTTACCAGAAATTTATTATCGCCATAACAGTAGCCGTTCTAACAACAATCGAAAATGTTGAAAAACTGTTATAGCAGGTACTTGGGTGGTGTCAACCAAAACATCTGACTACGACCCAAAGGAGAACCTGTTTCTGGTAGTTTTATCCCAATCATACCTGCTTTTTTCAAGACTAAGCTTTCTTTGACTTCTCCCCACAGAAGAATTTCTGCCCAACTAGTCAAATCAGGTTCGTGTCCAACCAGTGCTAGTTGGGTATTTTGGGAATAATTTCTTGGCTCTAACCAGTCTTTTAGCCAACTAGAAATTTGACCATCATGGGCGAGGTGGCTAGATTCCTCTAACTGGGAGCTTAATTTTTCTGCTATCAGGATATCAGCCGTTTGGCGGGCCCGCACTAATGGGCTGGTGAGAATCAAGTCAAAGCTTAAACCCAATTTAACAAGTTTCTGAGCAACTTTCTCAGTTTTTTGCCTTCCTTCTTTGGTAAGGCTGCGTTCCTCATCCTTGATGCCTAATCCCTTGTCTTCGGCGATGCCATGACGAATTAAGTAGAGTTCCATAATTTGAGTTTTATTAGCGTAGCGGGGCGTAGCCCGTGCTTAGTTAGGATTTACGTCTGCTGTCAATTAACCTATCCTAATCTTAATCATTATTACCTATTCGTTGATCTGCCATCTGTCTGGTGCAACGCGAGGTTAGGTATTCTATGTTATGGATATGGCAACAGGTTTAAACCTTGAATAAATCTGTAATCCCGTTGGTTTTTTGTGATAAATGGGTAATTCCATACTATTGCTGTAGCTGCAATGAGACTATCAGCAATAAGTAAACCATGACTAAGCCGATAAGACCGCAATAAATCAACTGCTGTGTCAGATACAGCCTGGTCAATTTTAATAATGTAAAACTGCTTAAGGAAATTTTCTAGTGTTTGTAGCTCTGCTTTGTTAGCACAACCAACCATTAGTTCCATTTGTGTGATTATGCTAATTGCCAAGCCAGAACTCGCTTTCAGATTTTGTAAACACTTTACTGCTTCGAGAACACCGCGACCTGTATCAATTAGAATATCAGTATCAACGATGGTTGAGTTAGTCATGTGATTTCGACCACTCATTTTCTCGAACACCGCGCATCCAAGCAGTACTATCAGCTAAATCTTGGCGATCGCTCCACATCCCAATAAAGTTATCATTTATCAAGTCAATGTCAGGTAGCTGAGAGGCAGAGTCAGTTAAAGGTTCTAAGGTTTTACTGTCAGTAATAGACAATAGGGTTTCTTGTTGAGTCACATCTTTTTCAATCTGTTTATCCCAGGCTACTGGATAGAATTCCGTAAACCAGCCACGAAAAGTAGCCAGAGCCTCTGGTGAAAGTTTACTAACATCGAATTCGACATTTATAAGCTGCTCGTCGTTTACGTTTAATTCCTTATTTAGTTTCTCATTTCCTAGTGATAAATCAAGGATTCGATTGAATAATTTTTGCCTTAATTCTTGTCGTTTATCCTGGTCTGCTACATCGAATTCCGCAAACCAGGCATAAAAAGCAGCTAGACCCTCTGATGAAAGTTGACTAACATCGAATTCGACTTTCCATTTAGTTAACAATTCACCAACCAAATTGTCCAAATTACGTACCAATGGCAAATTTAAGTTTTCAATATATCCGTGAGCAAGACGATTACTAACTTCAAAACAAGCTTGAGCAAGGTCGAATTGAGAGATTGATAACTCTCCTAAAGAGTACAGATGTTTGATTAAACCTATAACTGGGAAACGTTCAATAGGAATTGACACATCGATTGCTCGCTTTCTTAAAGCATTCTCAAAAATATTCCCTAAACAAACAAAAGCAGACTGAATTTCCTCATTTTCAGTAAGTTTATGTGCTTGGTCAAACTGCTCCTCTAGTTCTTGCCATGAAGGAAGTTCTTCAGATATTCCAGGTAATGACTTAGCTTCTATGTCTTCAAGCGTTACCAATAAAAAACGCCAGCCTGGATGTTTGCTCACTTCCTCTGCTAAAACTTGTAAACGATCAACCGACAGACGGCTGAGGCTGTTTTTTACTTCAATTACTAAACCTGAACCGTCTTTAATTGCAATTAAATCTGGCTGGTAGTTACCCAGATCAAATGGTAATTCATCTGTTTGGAGTCCAGTTAAAACATGAAATCCTTGACTTTCGTACTTCTGTGCCAGAGATTTCACTTTTTCATCGTATAGAATTTCAGTATTGTTAGTCATAAGTATTTTTCCAATGGTTGAGATTCACTTATTTTTACATAAACACACTCTTTACCTGTGATAACAGCACGCTGTAATAACGAAGGTAGATTTATTCTATCAATTGGGTCAGACATAAACCTACGATGGCTATCTACATCTGATACTAAACTATCATCTTCAAAAACTAAGCCTACAAGTGCATCCTGAATCGGTTTGATAATATTATCGGTATCAGCTGGAAAATCATCACAAAGATAGACAAGCGTCAGCTGTAGATCACCTGTTTTAATGAGTGTGTTATCTTTCCAAACCTTTTGGGCTTCAACGCGCACAAAATTCTTCCATGCCTGAAGATTTTCTCTTTTCTTTGTCTGTAATGAAACAGGCCGTCTGGGAATGAGAAATTCAAAAGGTATTATTCGCATTCCAAGTGCATATCTTGATAATTAGTTAACAAGTTTACAGCAATTTTCACAGATGGCTCCTTATCATATTGAGCATATCTATACTTATACAAAAATTCTACATGGTTATTCGTCATCGTTAGGATAAAAGTCTAAGTCTAAAATCTCATCAACAGAAAACGGACAAGCGATCGCAAAGTTATCTTCTGATAAACTTGTTTCCACCATTGCCTCTCGCCGCGATCGCTGATAAGTAGTATTAATCCACTCAGCATCATTTAAAAAACGTCGCAAGCTAGGACTTTCTTGCAGCAATTCATCTATATTCAGTCGCTCACGGGTAATGGTCACTTGCCAACTGTGACTGCGACGTTCTGGTTGATACTTCCATTTCAACAAATGCGATAAAACTAACCGTAATGCACTTTGCAACGCTCGCTGTTGACTCTTACCCAAGTCCACCACTTCCTCAATTAAGTGTTCTAAATCCAACGTGTCCCAATGGTGCGATCGCAAAAGCTCTGCTGTCTGCTCTACCCAAGCATAAAAATCTTGCTCATAGAGAGTTTGTAAGATTTGGAGTTTTATAGACTTCATGGCGCTCCTTCTTCACAAATAAATTGGTAGGCGCAAGTTAACTTTGATTTAGTTTAGGATTCGTCATAAAATCCAAATTCCCGACTTTTATCAAAAATCGGGAAGGGATGCTATCTGAACAAACACTTTGACTGCTGCATTAGTTAGGAGTTCTCCGCGTCTCCTTGATATCTCTCTACTCCGACTGAATCGGATTATCTCTAGGATTAACTAACCTCAACAGTTTTTGCTTAATTTGAGCGTCAAATACTTCCCACTTCATTTTCGCATAAGCGGAATTTTCGTTACTGCCAGATAAGAAGCCCATCGGAATTTCAAAGCCGCCTGCGCTTGTCCTTCCACCGCCAAAAAAGCGCCCGGCGCTATCTTGTCCAAAGGCTTCTTTGATGAATTCATCGGGGTCAAGGGTAAGTTTGCTAGTTCTCAGGGAACCGATGACTATTTCTAGTTCATCGTCTTCATCGTGAACAATGCCGTAAACTACCGCAGTGTGGACGTTTTCTTCGGTGACGAGAAAATCAGCCGCTTGAGGGATGGCATCGCGGTCGTCGTAGCGTAAGTAACCAACACCGGCAATGGAAAAGTTATTTTGGACGATGCGATTTTTTAGCGATCGCTCGATCACATCCATTACCCGTTTGGAACGGTTCGCCTGTAAAATAGCATTCAGCAGTTGGGCATCATAAAATCGGCTTAAATACGCAGCTGCCATAAAGTCTTCTTCTTGCGCTTGCATTAACCGATTTGTATCCGATCGCAAGCCGTGCATTAAGGCAGTGGCACATTTAACGTGCTGATTTATGCTGGTATCTAATGCCAATAACCCCGTTTGGAGATATTGAGTAAAAATTGTTGCCGTCGCTCTTACATAAGGGCGGATATCCTCAAACTCTGAGTGCAAATCGCCTTGGATACTGTGATGGTCAATCAGGACTACTAGGGGAATTCCAGCCTGCTGCACGGCTGATAGTAGCTGTGAAGTGGTTCCCTGGTTATCAATTAATACAAAACCTTGATAAGATGACAAATCCTTGGTTTTCAAGGTTTGCGTTGTCCAGCGTTGAATAGGTAAGTTAGTCAGTCTTACCAAGGCAATATTTTCTTGATGGCTCAATGCCCCAGCATAAATGATTTCACATTTGATATCATATTGCTGGGCAATTAACTGATAAGCCCAGGCACAAGAAAGGGCATCAGGGTCTGGAAAATCTTGCAAAATTACCAGTTGGCGATCGTGTCGATGTGCCAAAAGGGTTTTTTGCAATTCTTCTGACTTTTGTTGTGCCAGAGAATTACCACGTTGACTAAGAAATATAGCTCCATCACCTACCGATGGCGGTAATGATGGACTTTTAAATGCAACTTCCACTGGCGCTTTCTCGATTTCAGGTTCCTCTGGGTTTGGCTCTGCTGTGGTCAATGACAAACTTTCAAACTGAGTAACGGGAGAATTCAAGTACATAGGGAACTTTTTTTTTAGTGTGAGGCTCCTTTAATTCAGAAATACTAAGATCAGCTATTCACTGAATTCAGCCACATTGTTTTGATCTTCGCAAAAATATAAAGACATTGCACTATACATCTAAGTATATTTTTCATCAGTAACAGCGCTTGACATCAACTAAATTCTACTAAAGGGTGTATGAGTGGTGGAGACAAGAAAGTTTAGTATATTTGGCTGTATTTGGGAGCATAAATTTGTTTGAGGAGCTTTTTTCATCTTCCGTAAATTGAACCAGCAGGATCTTTATCTAACTTTGGGTCTATTTTCTATCTTATACTTTAGGCTTAGTCTTTGATATTCAAATATTCTTATGCTCAATAATCTCATTATTATGACTATTGAGCAATTAACAATTATTTTTGTTTAACAACGCCTGTTTGTAGCTCCTTTGAAAAGTTTCAGGATTCAGAGAGGATGGGGAGCAAAAGGGAAACCCCATACACAAGTGTAGAGGGTTGAGTGTTGATCCATTGTGCCCGTCTACGAAACGCGATCGCTTCGTTTGAGGTCGTATAGCCACCAATCTCTCAACACTCAACGACTTTAGTTGTAGGGTGTATCCCACAAGAAGGTATTTCTTTCTTCTTTGCTCCTCTATATTGCTCAAAGACCTATAACATACTTTTGCCACTCTGTATGCAGTCCACTCTTAAGATGTTTGCTGACCTCGAAATATAGGCTGCTATAAGGTTGGCGGGGAGGATGACGTAAAGGCATGTGAGCTTCATGGGGAGTGCGACTGCCTTTTTTAACATTGCAACGGACACAAGCTGTCACAATGTTCTCCCAGGTATCGCCCCCACCGCGCGATCGCGGTATTACATGGTCTAGAGTCAATTCATCCCCTGTGTAACCACAGTATTGACAGGCATGACCATCACGGTGCAATATATTTCGGCGAGTCAGAGGAATTTCTTTATAAGGAACACGCACGTAATGACGTAACCGGATCACGGTCGGTAACGGAAAATCCGAGTACAAGAATTTACCGTTGTGTTCTACGCGTTCCGCTTTGCCTTTGATTAACAGAACCACAGCACGACGCCAACTCGTTATATTGAGAGGTTCGTAAGATGCGTTTAAGACTAAAACCTTCCCCATGTATCTGCGCTCAGGGTATTAGCTTTACATAAATGTTAACACAAATACATCCTGCTAGAGAAATGAGAATAAATTATACTTTCGGAATAATTCTGAGATTAAGTTATTAGTTAGTACTTAAAAGTCAAAATGTAAATTTTATAACTTAGCGTTAAAATCGTTACTTAGACTATGTAAATAACGCAGTAAAAAACCGAGCCATAAAATTTACTTTTAACGAACAGAATTCAGGAGTTATGAGTCAGAATGGGCTAAACCTTAGCTATCCGCTAACAGAGTTGAATTCTGTGCGAGTGGCGGATAGCGTAGCGTAAAGCCTGCGGCATGGCTACGCTTAGAGCGAGTCCACAAGCGTCTGAATAAACAGGTTTAAGTCCCCCAATAAATCGGAGATTTAGTGATCAATAAGACAGTGGTGGGTCTGAATCCCCCACTCATTAATTCTGATTCCTGTTAGCGGTAGCGGGGCGTTTAGCCCATTCTGACTTCTGAATTCTTCTTCAATTCTTTGCTCTTAAATCTTAACTTTTAGTTTACTCCTGCAACATCTTGTATCGATTGCAATATGAAGGTTAAACTTCCTATTTAATCTGATCTCGCTTTAGTGAGCGTGTATAGATGGGTAACTTGGAAGTTTAGCCGTGGTGGGATAGGAGTCAGTACAAATGTTAAGTCGCAAACAAATCTCTGGTGTAGTTCCTAATCAGCAATGCGATACATACGCATGGTTTTCGCAACGAGCCTGGGTAGAAATTGATTTAGGGGCATTGTCGTACAACGTACAGCAATTAGTGCAGTTTTTATCGCCGCGTACCCAGTTGATGGCAGTAGTAAAAGCTGATGCTTATGGACATGGTGCGGTGACAGTTGCCCAAAGTGTAATTCAATCGGGAGCTAGTTGGCTGGGAGTCGCTACAGTTCCAGAAGCTATTCAATTACGAGAAGGTGGGATTGAAGCACCCATTTTAATTTTAGGGGCAATTCATACACCAGAGCAGATTCATGCGATCGCACATTGGAAACTTCAGCCCACACTCTGTAGCCCTAAACAAGCTTTGGTATTTTCAGATACTCTAGAATCCCTGAATTATGGTTCTTCAGTACCCGTACACATCAAATTAGACACGGGAATGTCTAGGTTGGGAACTAATTGGCAGCAAGCTGGTGAATTTGTGCAATTAGTGCAGCGCTTACCACATCTATCTATTGCTAGTATTTATTCCCATTTTGCAACAGCAGACGATCCTGATACCACGGCAATGAAACAACAGCATAGACGATTTGAGGAAGCGATCGCTCAAATCAAAGCAATGGAAATTGAAGTGCCTTGCTTGCACTTGGCAAACTCAGCAGCTGCACTTACAGATCCGGCATTACACTACGACATTGTGCGAGTAGGTTTAGCCGTTTACGGACTTTACCCAGCACCGCATTTACAAAATGCGATCAATCTCAAGCCCGTTTTGCAACTTAAAGCACGAGTTACCCAAGTTAAAACTATTGCCGCCGGAACTGCTGTCAGTTACGGGCATAAATTTATTGCCCCGCGCGAACTTCGCCTCGCTGTAGTGGGAATTGGCTATGCTGACGGTGTACCTCGCAGTCTTTCCAATAAAATGCAGGCGTTAATTCGCGGTCAGCGAGTTTCGCAAATTGGGACAATTACAATGGATCAGTTGATGCTGGATGTGAGTGCAATACCCAATATTCAAGAAGGGGAAGTAGTCACCTTGCTAGGAGAACAGGGAAAAGAACAAATTTCAGCAGACGATTGGGCAGAACAATTAAATACTATTTCGTGGGAAATTCTCTGTGGATTCAAGCATCGTCTGCCTCGTGTTGCAGTTATGTAATTGGGAATGGGGAAGAGGCAGGGGGGCAGGGAGCAGGGAGCAGAGGGGAAAGAGGTAGTTTTTTATTTTCCCCACTAGCCCCAGCAAGAACTGCTTCTTCATCTACCCCTGCCCCCTGCTTCTTCCTCATTCCCTATTCCTAAAAATAATTTCTTATGCTATGATAGAAAACTGATGCGGATATGGCGAAATTGGCAGACGCGCTAGATTTAGGTTCTAGTTCCGAAAGGAGTGAAGGTTCAAGTCCTTTTATCCGCATTTATAATAATTGCATTGCCAAAAATTGCATGAGCCAATAGGCTAGGCAGCAAATTTATTAAAACAGAATTCAGCAGTCAGAATTCATAAATAACAATTGCGATCGCTAAATTGATAAATGCGTTGGTGTAGCCTGTCACAGGCATCGCATTCTCTTTTTACCTGAAACTACCACTGGGCGATCGCTAAATTTTTTGGACAACCAGAAAAATTCACCTGGACGCTTGATTAATTCCATAGCTTTTTTTGATATTGTCATCATCCTTATAAAGTTTGTTTTATTTTTATCAAACAAATCAGTATTATCACTGTAGTCGAAACCCCGTTGCTTGATGAAAAGTGGCTTTATTTAGTACTTGTATGCTTAAAGACTGAGCTTAATTTAAGTGTATATACAGGACTTCAAATATATTGATTTAAGAAAATCAGTATTATTTCTGTGGTCAGATTGGGGTTACTCAATGGAAAGTGGCTTCATCTAGTCTTGACATTTTTATGTCTTATTCTCGAAAGATGTCTGTAAATCTCAGTAACAGAAAGTAAATTAATAATAATTTACCAATTTACTGAGATTTGATCGTTTGAAAATGACGCTGTTTTCGTTGAGTTTTACCACAAACCCTAGAAGTAAGCTGATGTACTTTAAAATACAAAAATTTGATGCTTTTTACTTGCTTTAAATTGTGGAATAACTCTATACGAATTTAGTTTACACGTATCGAATTTTAGCTGAAGTAAAAGCAAAATGAGCATAACTCCTATAGGTAGCTACAGGTTGTTCCAGAAACTACATCCGCTATCTCTGTTGGCACAATTAACCAGCCGGCGTGCTACAGGGTGCTTAAGCATATTTACTGGAATAGTTTCTTGGTCAATTTATCTAGAGGAAGGTAAACTTACTTATGCCTCCTATTCAGATAAACTGTTTGAGCGGCTTGACAGTCATTTGCGACGCTTAAGCCAGCAAATCCCATCTCTCAACAGTGCTACTCGCGTGCAGATGCGGCTGATGTTTGAGACGAAGAATGAACATCAATCAATACCCAATGCGGATTACCAAGCCATTTGTTGGTTAGTAAATCAAAATTATATTACTTCTGTGCAAGCCGGAAGCCTGATAGACGAATTGGCAAAAGATGTACTGGAATCATTTCTGTGTTTAAAAGAAGGTAGCTATGAATTCAGCCCGGAAAGTTCTTTGGATGAACTACCAAAGTTCTGTCGCCTGGATTTGCGGTTACTTGTTGAACACTGTCAAAAACAGTTGCGAAATCGGCAAAATATCCAGTCATCAATTCCAGCTGGTGCGGGTTCGCAAGTTTTATCTAAAATCCAACCGTCTCAAGTTCAGCCACAACTAAAAATAAAACTTGGGCAATTACCAATACCAATCAATTTTGACATTCCTGAAAATAATAAAAATAATCAGCCAAATGTTGGCAAAAAACTATATACAATTGCCTGCATTGATGATAGCCAAACAGTTTTGAATTCTATCAAACACTTTTTGGATGAAAACACATTTTCAGTTGTGATGATCAACGATCCGGTAAAAGCTCTTATGCAAATTCTACGGAGTAAGCCCGATCTGATTTTGCTAGATGTTGAAATGCCAAGTTTAGATGGCTACGAGCTATGTTCTTTATTACGAAAACATTCAGCTTTTAAACATACACCTATCATTATGGTGACTGGTAGAACAGGATTTATTGACAGAGCAAAGGCGAAGATGGTCAGATCATCGGGATATTTGACTAAGCCTTTTACCCAATCAGAATTACTAAAAATGGTTTTTAAACATCTTGGTTAATTTAGGAGTCAGGAGTCAGAATTCAGAATTCAGGAGTTAGAAAGAATGAGACAGCCCGCTAAGACATTTCAAGATTTGATAGTTTGGCAGAAAGCACATCAATTTATTTTATTAGTGTACCCATTTACTGCTAACTTTCCTAAATCAGAAATATATGGGCTTACCTCTCAATTCCGACGAGCAGCAATTTCTATACCAGCAAATATAGCAGAGGGATTTAAGAAAAAAGGATCAGCAGATAAAGGACGCTTTTTAAATATTGCACAAGGTTCTTTAGAAGAATGTCGTTATTATCTAATTCTTTCAAATGATTTGGAATATGGTGAGACTTCAGAATTAAAACTTAAACTTGAGGAAGTTAGTAAGCTACTAACAAGCTATGCTAATTCCATTCTGAATTCTGACTCCTGACTCCTGAATTCTAATATGTTTAATTTATTTTTTTAGGAGATTTAATAGTGAGCCTCACTTTACTCGGCACAATTCTGGTTGTAGAAGATTCTCCCAGCGAATTGGAATTAATGAGCCATTATCTCAAAGAGAGTGGTTACAACGTAATTAAAGCAAGTGGTGCAAAAGAAGGTTTAGAAAAAGCTGTGTTACAAAAGCCAGACGCGATCGTTACTGATGTAGTAATGCCAGAAATGAGCGGATTTGAATTGTGTCGTTCTCTGAGAAGAAATCCGATTACTGCAAAAGTACCGATTGTAGTTTGTAGTTCAAAAAATCAAGAAATTGATCGTTTATGGGCGATGAGACAAGGTGCAGATGCCTACATAACTAAACCTTACACCCGCGAGCATCTCCTGCGTACTATTAAATCAGTGGTAATTTAAATCAATGACTAGTACAAATATTACACTTCCTTTAAAACCGAATCAAAATAATTTAGCAGATAGTTATTTGAAGTTTCAACTAAATCAACAGACTGCTGCTGTTTTATCAATGAAACATACGCAAGAAGCAATTATTGTACCTATTGAAGCTGTAACTTCAATGCCTAATATGCCCACCTGTATATTAGGATTAATGAACTGGCGGAGTCGGATAATTTGGGTAGTCGATTTGCCAAGAATGCTCAATTTAGAATCTCTAGATTATCGGTTGCGGCAATACAGCGCGATCGTTATCCAAGTGGAATCATTGGTGTTGGCTTTAGTTGTGCAAGAAATAAAAGGTACAACTAAGTTCATTGCTGATGAAATTCATTCTCCTATAGGACAAGTGGCATCTAGTTTAGTTCCTTATTTATGTGGGTGTGTTGTCCAACAAGAAGAAATCTTGCTGGTATTAGATGCACAGGCAATTGGTCAGTCTTCTATTCTCCGCAGTGATTAGAATGTACTACTAAAAAGGATTTTTAGTGTTCTTATTCATATACTTAGGAGAATTAATTTTATGTTTAATAAAACCAACGGAAATCAAGGTAGTAGCGCTCACAATCGAGCTTCATTGATTTCATCCCAAATAACTGGTAGTGTCATCAAGCTACCAACTAAGAATAGTAACGAAACGGCTAATAATTCTTCCCTAAATAAAGCTTTTGCCTTTTTTACAAAACTCGGATTGGCTAAGAAAGCGACTATTTTAGCGATCGCAATCGGTACAATACCAGTATTGGGCATCGGTGCGATCGCTTTTACTTTTGCCAACAAGTCCATTACTAAGCAAATTACCCAGTCTCAACAAGCTGAAGCCACTGGCTTAAGTGATAAAATTAACCGCTTCATGTTGGGACGCTACGGTGATATTCAGGTAATATCAAGTTTGCCTTTTTTGACAAGTTCCCAAGGTAGTACTAGCAATTCACAAAAACAAGCAGTCCTAGATCGAGTTGTCGAAGCCTACAAAGCTTATGACAGCGTTGCTGTTTTTGATCCTCAAGGTAACTTGATTGTCCAATCCACAGGTGAACCTCTAGATAACCAAAAAGACTTTACCTACTTTCAAGACGCTTTACAAAAAGATACTCCTGTCATCAGTAAACCGGAAGCAGCAAAAAATACTGGTGTAGTGAGTATTTATATAGCTGCACCTGTGAAAGAGACAAGGACAGGCCAAACCATCGGCGTGGTAAGAGCGCGGATGCCCGTAAAATCTTTAGAGGAAGTCATCAAAAACTACGTAGCCAATGGACAACAATACTATTTGCTCGATGCGGGAAGAGTTTTCTTAAGTCCCCAAAAAGCATTATTGGGGAAAGAGGCCAAGGGAGAGTATGCTAATTTACCTAAACTGCTGGCAGCAAACAAGGTAGCTAGTTTTATAGATGTTCCCAAAACTGACAAAAAACAAGAATTAGTCAGCTACGTACCAGCTAGTAAGCTAGATGGCTTACCAGATTTGAACTGGCAAGTACTTTTATCCACAGATACAGCAATTGTATTTGAACCGCAAAGACAATTGTTGTGGACTATAGCCATCGGTACAGCACTGACAGCGTTAATTGTGGGTGCGATCGCATCTCGGTTAGCTAAACTGACTACACAGCCAATTCTGACTGCAACTGCGGCATTAGCAAAACTTGGCCAAGGTAAATTCAATACCCGTGTGCAAATCGAAAGTGAAGACGAATTAGGAGTATTGAGTGCAAACCTCAACCTGATGGCCGAACAATTACAGGTTTTAGTTAAAGAACAAGAAATAGACATTGAAGGGGCAAAATTACTAGCAGATATTACTCTCCGAATTCGGAAAAGCCTTAAAACTGAAGATATTTATCATGCAGCAGTGAAAGAAGTTCAGCAAGTGCTAAAAACAGACCGAGTAATTATTTATAGTTTGAATCAAAATAATCGGGATGGCGTTGTTGTTGCTGAATCGGTAACTGGTAATTGGCCAGAAATGCTCGGAGTGAAAATCGACGCTCCTTATTTTCGGCAACGTTATATAGAAACTGCTCATGATGGACAGGTGCAAGCAGTTGCAAATATTCATCAAGACCAAAGTTTGAAAAATGCCAACGATTACATCCAGTTTTTGGATAAATTTGCTGTCAAAGGTAATTTGATCGTACCAATTCTTGCCCAAGAAAAACTCTTAGGTTTATTAATTGCTCATCATTGCGAAACTCCTCGTGTTTGGCAACAGCCGGAAATTGATTTGTTTCAACAGATAGCAATTCAAGTTGGTTACGCCTTAGAACAAGCTAAGTTATTAGAAGAAATAGAACGAGTTAAGAATATTGCAGTCACCGATTCTGACGATGAACGGCATCAAAAAGAAACGCTGCAACAGCAACTTTTAGAACTGCTTAACGATGTAGAAGGTGCAGCCAGAGGCGACTTGACAGTGCGTGCAGACGTAACGGCGGGAGAAATAGGCACTGTTGCCGACTTTTTCAACTCAATTGTCGAAAGCCTCCGCGATATTGTTACCCAAGTTCAACAAGCTGCCACCCATGTTAATACTGCCATTGGCTCTAACGAAGGAGCCATCCGCCACTTAGCAGAAGAAGCGCTTACCCAAGCTGCCGAAATCAACCGCACCCTTGACGCTGTTGACCAAATGACCCAATCCATGAAAGCCGTAGCCGAAAGTGCTGAAAAAGCTGCTTTTGTGGCTAATCATGCGGCTCACACCGCTACCAAGAGTGGACACGCGATGGATTTAACAGTACAAAACATCCTATCTTTGCGGGAAACCGTGGGTGAAACTGCTAAAAAAGTCAAACGTTTGGGAGAATCTTCGCAACAAATTTCCCGCGTAGTTTCTTTGATTAACCAAATCGCTATTCAAACTAACTTACTAGCCATTAACGCCGGCATTGAAGCAGCGCGTGCAGGTGAAGAAGGTCAAGGTTTTGCCGTAGTTGCTGAAGAAGTCGGCGAACTAGCAGTCAGGAGTGCCGCAGCAACCCAAGAAATTGAACAAATTGTTGAAAATATCCAGCGAGAAACCAGTGAAGTGGTACTAGCGATGGAAATAGGCACAACTCAAGTGGTGGAAGGAACTCGAATTGTAGAGGAGGCTAAACAAAGTCTGAATGAAATTTTGGATGTGTCGTGCCAAATTGACTCCTTAGTGCAGTCGATTTCCATTGCAACTGCATCTCAGGTTGAAACATCGCAAAGTGTTAGCCAATTGATGAAAGATATCGCTGCCATATCACAACGCACCAGCGATTCTTCTCACCAAGTTTCTGCATCTTTGCAACAAACTGTGGAGATTTCCCAACAGTTGCAAGAGACTGTCGAAGCTTTCAAAGTTAGTTAATTTTGTCATTTGTCCTTTGTCCGTTGTCATTTGTCATTTGTCCGTTGTCATTTGTCCTTTTACTAATGACTAATGACCAATGACCAATGACCAATAACTAATGACCAATGACCAATGACCAATAACTAAGGAGAAAAACTATGCTACAAGACAAAGAATTAGAAATTCAGATGCAGTTTCTGGAAGAAGCAACTGATTACTTAAATACCTTAGAAGGGGTGTTGCTAGAAATCGATACTAGTAACCGCATCGATTTAGAGAAAATCAATGCTGCACTCCGGGCCGCTCATTCTATTAAAGGTGGTGCGGGAATGATGGGATTTAAATCACTAAGTGATTTATCTCACCGTTTGGAAGATTCTTTTAAAGTTTTAAAAACTAAAAAAAATTCTCTAGAAATTGACACCCAGTTACAAAGTTTATTGCTATCTGGAGTTGATTGGCTGCGTCAGATTGTCGAATTGCTTGCAGAAGGAAATGTTGTCGAAGATGCGTGGTTAGCAACCTTTTGTTACCCGGTTTTTGATGAGTTGCACGATCGCTTGGGCGACCCCACCCCGGAAGATGCCTCATCTATGCTATCCCCAGAGGATGGGCAAGATGTTATTCCCTTGCTATTTGCCACAGAAGTAGAAGAGTGTTTGCAGCGTTTAGAATCTATATTGGCAGATAGGGAACAGCCCGGTTTGCATGAAGAAATTGTGATTATGGCAGCTGAATTGGGTGGTTTGGGTGAAATGCTCCAATTGCCAGCTTTTAGCAAGCTTTGTGAGTCGGTAACGCAGCAATTGGAAACGGTTAGCAGCGATCGCATTCCCGAAATTGCTCAGTTAGCATTGCAAGCATGGCGGCGATCGCAAGCTTTGGTGCTGACAAATCAACTAGATAACTTACCTACAGAACTTGATAGTAATTCCACACAATCACAGTTACTATTACCACCAGCAGAAGTAATACCACAACTTCCTACCGCAGACACAGAAGTAGTGCCAGCACCTGTTTGGCAACCAGAAAACACTAGCGAAAATTGGACTAATCATGAAGCAATTGCTGCTAATTTTACATTTGTAGATGCAGAATTTGCAGATGATGTTAATGCTATCAATGTCACAGAGCAAAATCCCATATTTGCTAGAGAAAATAATTCTCCCGATGCTAAGTCTAGCGAAGGCAAAGGAGAGTCAAATGGCGTTTTTAAAGATCGGGAAATTCATGAAAATAGCGTTCGAGTTCCCAGCAAACAACTAGAGCAAATTAATGATTTATTTGGCGAACTGATTGTTCAGCGAAATGGCTTAAACTCACAACTAGAAAGATTACGCAAACTGGTTCGTAACCTGAACCAGCGAGTACAAGTTCTCGACCGAGAAAACCAGGATTTGCGGATAGCTTATGACAAAATTTCTACTCAAGCTGCTACGTCTGCCGGGCTGCGAGTACAAGCTGATAATGGCAACCAAACACAAGGCACAGACAGAGAATTTGATGCTTTAGAAATGGATCGCTATAACGATTTAAACCTGCGATCGCAGGAAGTTATGGAAACCATTGTTCAGGTACAGGAAGTTACAACTGATGTGCAACTCAGTGTAGATGATACAGATCAAATTGCTCGTAAACTAAATAAAACATCCAAACAATTACAGACAAAACTAAATCACATCAGGATGCGGCCGCTATCCGATTTAACCGAACGTTTTCCTAGAGCATTGCGCGATTTAAATGTAGAGTATGGGAAAAATGTCCAGTTAAAAATTGAAGGTGGCAATACTTTAATTGAACGCAGCATTTTAGAAGCATTAAACGAACCTTTAATGCATCTCTTAAGGAATGCTTTCGATCATGGCATCGAAGACTCTGGCACTCGTCGTCTTTTGGGTAAACCAGAACAAGGATTGATTGAAATTACAGCTAGTCACCGCAGTAATCGCACCCTCATTACTATTCGTGATGATGGTTGGGGCATTTCTTTGGAGAAAATTCGCACCCGTGCTTTAGCTATGGGATTAGATGCTTCTCTACTCGCAAATGCTAGTGACGAAGAACTATTATCACTAATTTTTGAACCAGGTTTTACCACCTCCGAGCAAGTTACAGCATTATCTGGTCGCGGTGTCGGCATGGATGTAGTTCGTAACAACCTGAAACTGATTCGAGGAGATGTGAAAGTTGATACGGAACCAGGAGTTGGGACTACCTTCACCCTATCATTACCATTTACACTTTCCGTTGCACGAGTTCTGCTGGTAGAAATCAACAAAATGCTGTTGGCATTTCCTACAGATGTCATTTCAGAAATATCTTTACTTCAAGACGAGCGAGTTTTTGAAATGGCAGGTAGCGAAGTTCTAAGTTGGCAAGGAAGTATGTTGCCACTGATTCGCTTAACTCGTTATTTAGAGTTTAATTGCCTGCGCTACGATACTTCAGAATTAGAGACTCCAGCAGCTATTAATGCTAACAGCGTGTTAGTAGTCAAAGGAAATAATCAGTCAGTAGCAATCCAAATCGACCGTTGCTGGGGTGAACAAGAAGTTGCGATTCGCCAAGTTGAGGGAAATATACCTTTACCAGAAGGCTTCAGCAACTGCACAATTCTCGGTGATGGTCGAGTAGTACCACTAGTTAATGTTAATGAATTGCTGTATTGGATTGCTACAAATCGGCGGACTTCTAAAGGTACTCAACTACCATCAGCAAGGTTAAAGACACCGTTTTTAATATTTGATGAAAATAAAATGTCAGCCGCATCTGTTAAGCAGAAAGGCACAATTTTAATCGTAGATGACTCAATTAATGTTCGCCGCTTTTTAGCTTTGACTCTTGAAAAGGGAGGTTATCAAGTAGAGCAAGCTAAAGACGGTCAAGATGCTTTAGAAAAACTCCATAGTGGATTGAGAGTTGAGGCGGTAATTTGTGATATTGAAATGCCTCGTCTTGATGGTTATGGCTTTTTAGGTAAGGTTAATTCAGATGTTGATACAAAAAATATTCCGGTTGCCATGCTGACTTCTCGTAGCAGCAATAAACATCGGCAATTGGCTATGCAATTGGGGGCGCGGGCTTATTTTTCTAAACCTTATAATGAGCAAGAGTTACTTCAAACGTTGGAAGAGATAATTCGTAATGTGGCAGAAAAAGCAGCTTCTAATTAAAAATTGATAATTCATAATTAGATTTCATATATTTTTGTAGGGTGCGTTACGCCAAAGGCTGACGCGCCATTTGTTTTATAGTGCCTTGGCGATTAGAAATCGCGGCTACACAGACAAAACCCACCTTCGTGGGTTAAAAGACTTAGCTTTTGCGTCATACTATTTGTGTGAATTGAAATAATCTCTACATAAACTCAATTTGTAGTGAATTTATGGTAACTGTAACACTGACGGCTGTAGCTACTGCGATCGCAACTACGCTTTGGACTAAAGCACAGGAGAAAATCGGCGAAAATATTGGTGATGCTACATGGGCGCTAGCTGGCAAGTTAATAGAAAAGCTCCGCCAAAAGAATAAATCGCCATTACTCACCAATGCTGTAGAGGGAAATGAACCGCAGCGTTTAGATTATGGTCAAGCAGTGCTAGAACTGAAAGCAGCAGCAGACGCAGACCCAGAAATTGCTCAAGCAGTTGTAGAAGTAGAAACAGCAGTCAACAACGACCAGTCTGAGACTGCTAAGGAAATTAAAAAATTAGTAGAACAAATCAACTCGCACCCGTCAGTTGTCAACAATGCAAAGTTAGCAGATGAAATTCAGAATGTCTTCCAAGGCAATCAATTTAACGGCCCAGTCACGTTTGGCTGACCACACTGCATTGGTGCAATTACTGCACTCCCAAGATGTTGATGACGATACACTTTGCCAGACAGAAGCGGACGTTAAGAATAAAGTTGTTTTCTTTACCACAACCTGTGCGATCGTTCACAACACAAGTTGTTTGATTCAGAATGCTTATCCGTTGTTACAGAAAACTTGTCCGTTTGTTCACAACACAAGTTGTTTGGTTCAGAATGCTTATCCGTTGTTACAGAAAACTTGTTTGTTTGTCCAGAACACAAGTTGTTTTGTCCAGAATGCTTGTGTTTTTTTGACAAAACTTATGTCTTCGTTCACAACGCTTAAACAAAACTTATCAATTAAGTTGTTTCGTTAAGAACGCTTATCTATTTGTGACAACGCTTGTGCGATCGTTAGCATCCTAAAATCCAAGAACAGAAAATGCTAAGATTCCAATCAAATATGGCATTTGCACAGCTATGACAACCACGCTGCACAAATCAATCTCCTTGGCAGAGTTCCTCAAACTGCCAGAAACAGAACCTGCTAGTGAATTTATCGATGGTCGTATCTACCAGAAACCAATGCCACAAGGCAAACATTCCCGGCTACAACTAAAACTTTGTAACGCAATTAGCCAAGTTGCTGAAGAACAAGAAATTGCTTTGGCTTTTCCAGAATTACGCTGTACTTTTGGCGGACGTTCCATTGTACCAGATGTGAGTGTATTTGCTTGGGAACGGATTCCTTTTGATGCTAATGGGGAAATTGAAAATACCTTTGGTATTTATCCTGATTGGACAATTGAAATTCTTTCACCAGAACAGAATACAACCAAGGTAATTATAAATATTCTTCACTGTCTAAAACACGGTACTCGATTAGGATGGTTGCTCGATCCCAATGAGCGCTTAGTATTAGTATTTTTGCCAGGGCAGCAACCTATTGAGATGACTGGGGATGAAGTCTTGCCTGTACCTGAATTTTTGCAACTTAATTTAACAGTTACACAGATTTTTGCATGGCTAAAACCAAAAAAATAGTTTATAAAGATGATTAATATTCAGTTAAAAGATATAAGACTAATATTTCAGACTTTTTGAATTTTGACAAATTAATCCGAGGAGCTTTTGGTGATAAAAAGCAATACAAAAAAGGCTGTTGCTCAAGCTATTTTCACAGCCGTTGCCTTGGGTTTGGTGATAATGCAAGTGGAATCAGCCCAAGCTGCGATTTTGACGGTTAACAATCTTGACGACAGTGGTGTTGGCTCCTTGCGAGATGCTATCAACATTGCAAGTAGCAATGACGTGGTAGAGTTCTTATTGGGTAGTAATCCCAGTACAATTACCCTGACGAGTGGGGCACTTGCGATCGCTAAAAACCTAACAATTAATGGCCCAGGTGCTAATTTACTTACCATTAATGCCAATAATCAATTTCCCGTCTTTGACATTACCGCCGCCGATGTTACACTTTCCGGGCTGGCGATCGCTGGTAATATCAATGGTTACGATTCTAGTAACGTAACGTTTATCAATAGTACTGTTAGCAGTGAAGATGTGAAGATAAATAACAGTACTGGTAACGTAACATTTATCAATAGCACTATAAACGGCAACAATAGTGTAGAGATCAATGCTAGTGGACTGACTATCAATAATGGTGCTAACGTAACGGTTCCAACTAACAACGGCACTGGCACTGCTGGGCAAATCAGCGTTGGCGGCAATATTTCAGTAACAGGAGACAGCATTACCGTTGGCAATTCTGGGCAAATCAACGGTGGCGGGAATATTTCAGGAGCAGGAGGCAGCATTATCGTTGGCAATTCTGGGCAAACCAACGGTGGTAGTAATAATGGAGGTAGTATAAGTATTACAGCCGGGAATATTACACTGACAAGAGTACCCGAACCCAGTGCGATCGCTGGTGTTATACTTGCTGGTGGTCTGGCTTGGTTAGTGAAGAGAAAGCAAGTATTTATTTAGCAAAGGCTCTGAATGAGATTTCCTCTAAATGACTATTAGGGTATACTTCTGAATCTGTAATTGAAAAACTGCGATCGCTTCAGTAAGTAGCAGCAGTTAATAATAAATCAGCAAATATTTTAAGACTGTGGAGGTTGGCTTATATCAACCTCCACAAAATTTAGTTGGATGATGGCTGTAAATACTTAATCAATTCCCTGGAAATCAAATGCTTCTAGGAACTTTTTTTAAGCCTCTACTTTTACACCCTTCCAGAAAGCCACATAACCTTCAATATTCTTAGCCTTCTCCTTGGCACTGGGATAATACCAAGCAGCATCTTTGTTGATTTGTCCATCAACTTCAACACTGTAGTAGCTAGCGATACCTTTCCAAGGACAAGTAGTGTGGGTATTACTGTCTGTGAAGTACTCCTTGTTAATGGAGTCAGCAGGGAAATAATGGTTGTTTTCCACAACTACGGTGCGATCGCTTTCGGCTAAAACTGCGCCATTCCAAATTGCTTTTGGCATAAGTGAGCTTGCAAATAAACTATACACTTAACATTTTGACACGATCGGCTTATTTTATTTTGCTGAATGCCGAACTTATACCAGGTGCATCCAAGCTCAAATGAATATTCAGTAAGGTTTATAGAAAACTTTGCAATGCCAATTAATACTGGCATCACTTTTGTTTATCAAATTGAAAATTAAAAGTATTTGCTTCTATCATAAACATTTTCTAGCATATTGACATAGAAAGTTAATGAGCTAATAAAAGTTGAATTTATGTTTATAGCGAAAGTAAAACCTATCTAAAAGAGAAGATCATCATTACATCTATATGAGCGATCGCCTTTTTTAGAGATGCTAGAAATCAAAATACTTTACTTAGCGCCCTTTTGCTTTTTATGAGTTTTTTAATACTTAAATTTTGCGAAGTTTCAATTTTTGATAGTTGGGTTAATTTGACTTAGCCGCTTGTGTAATTAATAAATCTATCAAATCAACTCAACGGAGCATCTTTAAACTTATAAAACAGTGGACTCTATCACTAGGAAAGACTGACTGATTGTACTTTATTTTAGTTGAGTATAACTCTATGAAACTTACAAAATTGATAAATTCTGCACATATTGTTGCTTTGATTAATTCTATTTCTAAAATTACTAGCGTTCATATCGCCGACGATCATAATAGTGGCGCATCAATAAATACAGCCGTCAAATCTGACATATCTAGTTATGCCCCGAACGTAAATTCTCTCAAATCATTTGATCCTGCTTTTATTGCATATCAAATGATGGGTCTGAGTAATTTTGAATAATCTAAGTTCCCTCTGCAATTTAGAATTGCAGATTAAATCATTTTAACTTAATCCATTAGAGGAGAAAATCATGAAACTTACAAACTTAATAAATTCTGTACTTCTCGTTACTTCTGTTGCTTGTCTACCTGTAATTGCTGACGCTCAAACAGTTAATAATAGTAACGGACAAATTAATACAGATTCGTCTAATGCCAGCTACTTGCAACCTTTCAATATTGCCTTTCTAGCTTATCAAGGTGCTTTAAGAGAGCAAGGTATTCCCAGCGCGGGTACTTTGATATTTGAATTTCAAGTAGGAAACCTGACTGCGAAAGATGTGGTTCAGGCTGCTATCAAAGCTAACAAGTTACCAGCACAAGTTTTGAACGATCGAGGTTATGTAAATGCGGTCGAGTCACAGTTGACATCAATAATCAATGGTAATGATATAGGTAGCTAAGTACACATTGGTCAAAATTCGTAAATACGTGAGAGAAAGCGATCGCATTAAGGTCGTAAGTACTACCGCAGAAGCAACGCCTGCACTGCTGTCAACCCAGTTTTCCTCAAACATCTAGCGGAAGGTAGCTAGACATTAGCTGCACCCGTTAAAGAAATTTCCTGACTTTTGCTGCAATTCTAAAGGCTACTGCCTCTCAAAGCGGATCTCTGCTAGAAAAAAGATGTCAAATCAAGGTTGCAGCCTGAAGTTGACACTAATGGCCAGCTATATGATAGTATTTCATGGCGTTATGCTAAAAAACTTTGCCTAAAACCAAAGAGTTACCGACCCATGAGTTTAGCTGTGATTAAGTTCTCTTCTGAAGAGTGCGGCATTTGCCACAAAATGTCCTTTTATGACAAAAAAGTGGCTGAAGAACTGGGTTTAGAATTTATTGATGTGAAGATGCAAGATACGGCTGCTTACCGCAAGTATCGCAAGATTTTATTGACTCAGTATCCTGACAAATCAGAAATGGGATGGCCTACTTACATCATCTGCAATTCTCCAGAAGGGGAATTTCAGATTATGGGTGAAGTAAAAGGGGGTCATCCCAAAGGGGAATTTAGAAGCCGTCTTCAAGAGGTTCTAAATTCCACAGATGATCAGAACTAAAGTACCTCAAAAGATTTGACCTCTAGGGCAGGGCCAATCATGGCAATAGTCATGATATCTTCACGCACCTGTCCTTTAACTTTTGCTTTTTGTCCAGCTTTCAGTAAGCCTTTGTCAGCCCCTTTAAGGATTTCGTAAGTAACGCCCTCTTCTGTAACTAACGCCCATGCGCCTGTGCCAATATCACGATGTTCGATTGTGCCTGTAAGTGTAATGCTCATAAAAGTGCTGAGTGCTGAGTGCTGAGTAGGGAGTAGGGAGTAGGGAGTAGGGAGTTATTAAGAATTCTTCCCCATTCCCCATTTATGCTACTTTTTCCTCGTTTTTCAATGCTAAACGAACAAGTCCATAACAAATTAGGGCATTGGTTATGAGGTATAGGCGTGCTAAGTTGCCATTTCCTAAACCCCAAACGGCTGGATCGAAAAACGCACTTACTGTCAAGCACGCCGCTACACCTAATGTTGAACCAACAGCAAACCATTTCCAACTAGGATGTCCCAGCAGCAATGCCATTAATACAATAGGAATCAGTACGCTAGCAAATAGGGGATTCAACGCATCAGTTCCTTGGAGGGTATTACCTAGTTCGGGAATTGAACTGCCTAAAACCCGGAAAGGCCATTGGGGAATATCAAAAATATAGATTCCCTTGAGGAAAAATAACCCAGAACTGCCGGCAATTAGTCCACTGGATAAAGACCAACTCCAAGCGAAGGGGAAGTAAACCCGTAAAAACCAAGCCAGCAGATAGGAACCAACTACCATTAGAACCTTGGGTAACAGCGCCACTGCACCACCATCAATCCAAAAACCGGGGTTAAGATAGCCGCTATCCCGTAACCAGCGAAAGAAATCTTGAAAACTGATTTGCCCCCCAAAGGCTAATCTGACTGCTGCTTCTGCATTGAGTTGTCCAGCGCCATAATAGTTCAAACCATCATCCTGGATAACTCGCGCTGACTGCTTGAGGACTTTTAAAACTTCATCTGGTTCTTTGATACCAGCAGCTTTGATTAATGCTGCAACACCAGCAACGTGGGGAGAAGCCATGCTTGTACCCTGGAAGCCCAGAAAGACACCTTCGCCCTTTTCATCGATAGTTTCTTGGAGAATCTTACCAGCTTCACTACCACCAGGAGCCGAGATATCTACCCCAGCGCCGAAGTTAGAATAGGGCGCTCTTTCGCCATCTGGGCCAATTGCCGAAACGCCGATGACGTAAGGATAGCGGGCTGGATAGCCTGCTCCACTGGCGTTTTCATTACCAGCTGCGGCAACAATAACTACACCTTTTCTGTGGGCGTAGTCGATCGCTTCTTTCATCAACTTGCTTTCACCACTACCGCCCAAGCTCATGTTAATTACATCTGCACCTTTATCAGCAGCAAATTTAATCGCTTCGGCAATATCGGCAACTGTACCGCCGCCATAAGAACTGAGTACCTTTAACGGCATCAGACTGGCTTCATAAGCAATCCCAGCTACGCCATATTTGTTATTTGTGGCTTGGGCAATAGTTCCGGCAACATGGGTACCATGACCATTATCGTCTGTGGCTTCTTCTCGGTCGTTAACGAAATCATAGCCTTTGACAAATTTTGTCTCATATAAGTCACGCACCTTGGTAATCCCGGTGTCAATTACCGCGACTGTGATACCACTACCTTTAGTTTGACTCCATGCGCCTTCAATACCGATTTTGTGCAAGTTCCACTGTTTACTGTAATATTGGTCATTGGGGCCAGTCAATGAAGGACTTGCTTCATCATCTTCTTGGGGTCTCAAAAATTCACCCAGCCAAGCAGCTTCGCCTGGTTGTGGAATCTTACTGTAGATATAATTTGGTTCAATGAATTCTGTAGCTTTGGCAAATTGAGATTTTTTCAGTTCTTGGAGTCGCTGGCGATCGCCTTTGACAATATACACATTATCTTTTTTGGAAAACTTGTTGTCTAATTGGGGTGTAACGTTGTATTGTTTGGCGATCGCTTGCAGATTCTCCTCTACCACACCTGATGGAATATCTTCCCGAAAATCAAGCAAAATCGTCTCAAACTCTCCTCTAGCTGCCAGTCCCTGGAAATTCAGGAAACCAAATATGGCAGATCCCAACCCAATGACAAACAAGCACAATAATATAAGTTTTCTCATATTAACTCATCACCGCTTTTTGCCAGTTTGCTCACTACCATAACTTATCTGCATCCCTTGTTGGTGGATTTTGCACTTTTAGTTACAAGTTTCACTCACGACTCAGGATTTTTTAAACAATGGAACGTGGTCTTTTGTGGTTGCCTTTGTTAGTAATGTTTTTCTGGTTAGCTTGGCAAGGCTCGAAAGAGTATCAAAAAGTTGAAGCCTATCGTGCTTGGGCAGAGCAATTTGAAAGGGCGAAGTACGATATCTATTCAGTATTAGGTCAAAAAAATAACAATATAACTTGGGGAAAACCCACACCTAAAGGGCCTATTAAACTAGAAACATTCTCTTTGCTTGATGTCGAACAAATTCACCTTTTAGTAAATGATAAATCAGTAGATATGGAAAATATACCTGATAAAGGCCGTTCTATAGAATTAGAATTTCTATTTTCCGAATCTACTAACTCAGTACGTATTCCATTTACGGAAATCCCTTTAGCGGCACAATGGGGCAAGTTTTTGCAGGGAGCATTACAAGACTTGCGCTCAGAACCACAGCAGTAGTTACCCTGAAACGACAAATTCCATTGCCATTAAATTGCAAAATTATAGGGGCACAATATATTTCTTTGTGCCCCTATATGTATGATCTATTTGATTGAAAACCGCCTTGAAAATCGATTCATCTTTAGATTATACTTCCACTCAATTGACCCGACGCAACTATGCTTGAATGATGAAGTCGGAGGCGGTTAGAGTGGGCGTACCAGTAAGTTGTGCAAATTGACCACCAGTACCGAAACCAGCAGCGCTACCATTTTGATTGTATAGTAACTGCCCAGTCATCGGGTCATAGACAATCACAGCATTACTAGCTGCCCCTAAACTGGTGCTTTCAAAATCACTAGCCTTACTAAAACCAGTTCCCACAACCGAAGTAATGGCATTAAAGGTAGTCTTACTTAAAACAATCTTGTCACCTTGAGAACGATTGAAGTCAGCAATAGTATCAATACCCACACCATCGCTCGAAAAAGCAGCATTGCTGTTGAAGCTGAAAGCATCAGCACCCAGACCACCAATGAGAAGATCATTGCCTTCTCCACCCATAAGAGTGTCATTGCCTTCTCCACCCATAAGAGTATCATTACCTTTCCCACCAATCAGAAGATCATTGCCAGTATTACCTCGCAGTAGGTCGTCACCACTCTTACCATTGATGGTGTCATTACCTCCTTGTCCATTAATCACATCGTTGGAGTTGTCAAAACCAACAATGTTATTGTTCAAGTCATTCAGGAAGGTGACAGTATTTGCAGTGAAAATGCTAGTTTGAGTAGAGTTAGCATTAATCACATCAAAACTGTCAGTAAGACTGGTTTGCCCGTCAAATATGATATTACCGACGGCGGCTCTTGTTGATGATGCGCCTAAGTTTTCCAGGTTTTCTAACTGAAAGTTTTGTAGAGTGACTTGGGTATTAGCCACATTTTCAAAGGTGACTTCTAAATTGTTGCCATTTTGAGTTAATTGCAGATTCCTCGCGGTCAAGCCAGCCCCAATAAATTGTAAGGTGTCTACTTTGGCAATCACCTCCGCCGAAGGGTTTGGGTTAGTACCTACACCACCAAAGTCTGTGATGATGTCATTGCCATTGTTTAGCTTAGTAACAAAGGTGTCCTTTCCGGTTGTGCCATTAATAACTTGAGTTTTGGTTTGAACTGTACCACTAATGGCAAAGTCAAAGGGGCTTTCGTTACTATCGTTGTTGCCTAAAATTAGAGTGCCACTATAAGTTCCAGGTGTAGTGGTATTGAGTGCCACTTTGATGGTAGTGGAAGCATTCGCAGCCACACTCGTCGGAAGAGTTCCGACCAAACTAAATCCGTCGGGAAGTTTCAGAGTACTCAGGTTGAGTGCAGCTGTACCAGTGTTCTTGATAGTAAAAGTTTTGGTCAAGGTGCTACCAGCAATGACATTGCCAAAGTTAATGGCTGTAGTGCTGCCATCTGCAATGTCAACTGTGCCATTGAGAAGTTGAATTTCGGGAGCGCTAGTAATGCGAGGGGCTTCGTGGGCACCAATATCAATCAATGCACTGCCATTGCCATCACCATCCTGGGGAGTATTTGTATTACTACTATTGAAAAGATTGGAACCAGCATCGATTGCAGGACTTCCAGTTTTGAGTGCAAAATTTCCTTTGGCGGCATCAACAAATTGGGGATCTTTACCCAAAATATTCTGTAATGTGGCTTTTAAATTATCTGAGGCTTGGAATTCAGAAGAGTTATAAACAAGGTTGCGATCGTAAGTTATATTTTTAGCATCGTATATAACGTTGGCCCTTTTATCGTCGCTCCCATACATGATGTTGTTGTAGACACGTATATTTTCTGAGAAAGTTGTAGAAATCTCTCCACTCGTTGTAAGAACACGAGCATTCTGATAAGTCGTGTTGTTGACAATATCTACATTCGTCGCTTTGAAAGCATTGATGCCAGAGCCACCATTGTTATAGACTGTATTATTGGTAATTAGAGCTTTACCGCTATAAGCGGTACTATTATTAGTCTTAATAGTAGTGTCAAGCATAATACCGTGACCTTCAGTGATTTTGCCAGCTTCGTGCCACGGAACTAGACTTTGATTGTCGTAAACAATGTTGTCTCGAAAAATCATTCTGTAGTCAGTAGTATTACTATCGTAATTAAAACTACGGAGAGCACTGATTCCTTGACAACCCCAAGGCGAGTACCAAGCGTTCCCAGAAACAATATTTTTCTCAACGGTAATGTAGTCTGTATTGCCAAATGCTATCCCTCCACCCGGGAAATTACTGACTTTATTGCCAGAGATAACAATATGATGGGAGTTAGTACCGCCAGCACCTTTATCATCTTTCCAAGCTTTGACATCAATACCACTACTATTAGTTAAAGAGTTGTTGAGGTTGTCCTTTTGTTGTAATGCATATTCTAAAGTTATATTTTCCCGATTGCCTTCTATATCAAGTCCTTCAATTCGTACATAAGATGAACTAAATACAAGAATGCCACTTCCCGTTGTTTTGATTTTGGGTGTATGCCCTGGGTACGCTTTTATTGTTGTCCAGTTGTCTGGCGAACCATTTTTGTTAAAAAGCATCGCTCCTTTTTCATAATTCCCATTCATAACGTAAAGCGTGTCGCCTGTTTTCATCTCATATACAGCTCTGCCCAAAGAGCGAAATGCAGCGCCTTCGTTCAAACCATTATTCTTATCACTGCCTGTTCCAGAAACGTAGTATGTAGCCATTTGTTTACTCCGAATATGTGTAAGGGAAATTGGAAGTACATCTGTGCAACCTAGAAAGTTGCTGAGTAGTTATTTGAATGGATAATTCGTCTGGAATTTTCAGACAGTCGAAGTTGTCCAATCACGACTTGAAATCGCATCGGTTATAGAAACGCTGTTGTCAAACTGAAAACTTTTTCTCCTGTCAACCGTGATGGTTTAATCAGGGATATTGATACAGTCAGTATTTTTTATTGAGAACGCTTGGACGACTAGTATCTTGATATGCAACGCAAAGCCGGAGACATTTCTTGTCTTCTATGGGCTTTTTGTCAGACATCCTGTGATGGAGTCGAACTGAACTGTATTTTTATCTGTGCAGCAGCTCGCTGCTCTTTGTGAACCAGCTATATTAGCTGCTATATATTGATAGGATGCTCATAAATTGGCATAGTAATTCCTCTGAACTTTGCCCGTTGTTTTAGGTCAGGAAGTTGCCAAGTCTGCATGGTAAAATGCACCTCCGAACTGATAACTAAGGATTTAAAGTTACAGTGGTTAAAGTTAAATTGGTTGAAACTTTAGTAGGTTAACCCCTCAAGTTAAGGGAACTAATGTAACAACTTAGTCGAACCTGTTGTAAACGGTGTAACTGAACTTTGTTAACTGAATTAAAAATAACCTTTACAAATAGCACTTGGTATCAGTGAATGCTCGGAACCTTGTAAGTTTTTTTACAACAAAGCTAAAAAAATATGGAGATACCTTGGTAAAATCCTGTTAATTTTTGGAGCGATATGAGAATAAAGAGCGCTTTGTGCAAGGTTTTGATGAAGTTTATCTAAATATTTGGCAGGCTATGCCTACATCAAGCAATGACCATCTCGCTAACCAATAGGTTGTCATAAATTTATTTGTTGCGCTCAGGACACGAAGGAAGAGGGTTTTAGCCCGATGATGAGAGATTAAGGAATATCTATAGTAGGAGTCTGATGTCGTTTTTTTATTAATTATTTTTTTATATTAAATAGCTCCGCACCGTAAGGGCAATTCACGAATTACCCTTAAAGAAAATGTAAATTTTTATACTTATATATTTGGTATGTTCTGTCAAAACGTAAGTTTAATTCTCTATAAAGATGCACTTAACCTTTATTAAACGAACCACAAAGGACGTATAGACAAGGAGCGGTTTCCCGTAGGGTAGGGTGTAAAGGAAGAAATTAAGTTAATAATTTTCTTGTGCAACTTTATAGAGAATTGGTATAAATCCCACTTAACTATGAAATACTACAGTCACTAAAGGTAGGAAAGCTAAGATAAATCCATGCCAGGAATGCAATTGATTTGCTGCGGTTGGTTCTGGTGGTGCTAATAAAGCTTCTACTCTTTGTTCTAAACGATCGCCAACACCAGAGGAACCCAATGCAGCACAGCAAATTTCCGATAATACTGGGCTGGTACTGACCACTAATAAGAGTGATTCCGCTAGGACTAGAGGATCTACCTGCAAGGCTGCATAACCGTCGGCACGGAGTTCGCGCAGAGCTAACAGTTCCTCCCATAAAGACTCTGTGTTTGGCAACCAGATGGTGCAGGAACGCACCCAACCCAGCCAAAAAAACCAGAACGTATCTCTATAATAATGATGCCCTTGCTCATGGGCTAAGACGCTTTCTAAATGATTTGGTGAGAGAGTTTGCAGTAATCCCTGGCTAATCACTAATTCGGGTTGCCAAAAACCAATTTGACCCGCAAACAACGCACCTGTTCGCAGTAACCTGGCTCGTTTATCCCCCAAATTTACCAGAGGATAGTTACGGGCAGATTCTACAGACTGCCAACCCTGAAAGGCAAGTTTAATGCATGAAATGGCAAAAAATGCCAAATAAATTAATGCTAATAAATAGCTGATGGAGCCTGTATACATCCCGCTCATTTGTCCTTGAGGCCCCATGAATAGCACAGCGATCGCAGTCATGAAAATTAGCAAGGGCGGGAAGAGGAACAAAAATAGCGATCGCTGCCACCGCATATTCCAATTGCCTTGGGGTTGATTCCAAGAGGATCTTAACCACCAGGAAACTGCCAAAGTAATCAAAATCATCATCAGATGCATCATTTTTCCTCCCTGGCTTGGCGTGCTGATTGAATGCGTTTGGCGATCGCTTCTATTTGCTCACTAGCTGCTTCATCTAAGCTATCAGCAAAGGCAGCAACAACATCGGGGTTCCCCACTGCCAGAAATCGCTGTAACTGCTCATGAGCTTTGATGACTTCTGATTGCTGCTTACTCAGCATTGGCCGCCAATAGAATGCCCGCTCTTTTTTGTCGCAGGCTAGCCAACCTTTATCAGTGAGACGACGTAAGACGGTGGTGACAGAAGTATAGGCTAATTCGCGGTTCGGATCGGTCAGAATGCGATCGTGTACATCCTTGACTGTGGCTGAACCAAGTTCCCAGATAATATTTAAAATTTCCGCTTCCAACGGGCCTAAAGATAGTTGTTTAGGGCGGTAGTCGGGTAAAGGTGCCATAGCGATTTTGATGGGGGAGTTGGGAAGAGAGAATGGGTAAATATCCGTTTGGCTGTGATTTTTTCTGCTTTTAGAAAGGCTGTTCTTGTTTTAGATTACAAGATAGTGCAGCAATTCTAAAAGTCTAAAATCATAAAAATGGGCTTTTTGAGTTAAGGATTAGGACTTTTAAGATTTACTTAGGACTTACGTACTATACAAAAGATTTATATTGTGTATCAACGTAAATATGGCGTTTCAGTTGCTTATTAATCATTTTTTAATGGGAAATGGACTTGCGCGGTAGGGGCAATTCATGAATTGCCCCTATCTGACAAACAGCGTTTTGGCAACTCGAAAGGACTTGTGTGTGCAACGTAGCCTACAAGAAGAGAGGTTTTCCCAATACCGCGAAGCAGATTTTTCGCATTTCCATGTATGTATTAAATGAGTTACATTATGCATTTTGATGCTAAAAAATTCTCTGAAAATAATTGTGACTATAGATAGTGACACCAACTAGGTAGAATATTATTTGCAGCAGTTGTATTAAACCAGGTGTATCCAGCGCGTGAAGCTATTCGTATATCACACTCCTGAATTGACTCCAACGGGTAAAGCGCCAGAATGTGCGATCGCAGTCGATGTCTTGCGAGCCACTAGCACAATAGCGACAGTTTTGGCAGCTGGAGGCGAAGCTGTACAAGTATTCAGCGATTTAGACCAGTTAATTGAAGTTAGCGAAAAATGGCCCTCGGAAAAACGGCTGCGGGCTGGAGAACGCGGCGGTGCAAAAGTACCTGGTTTTGAGTTGGGAAACTCTCCCCTCGACTGCACACCAGAATTAGTGCATGGACGGCGTTTGTTTATCAGTACCACAAATGGCACTCGTGCCTTACAACGGGTACAAGACTCCCCAAATCTTTTGGCAGCAGCCTTGATCAACCGGGCGGCGGTAGTGCAATTTCTTCTAGAAAAACAACCAGAAATAGTGTGGATTATCGGTTCCGGCTGGGAAGGCAGTTTTTCCTTAGAGGATACAGTTTGTGCGGGTGCGATCGCCCATAGCATTTTGCAGCAAACCAAGTTGTCACCAGAAGACTTAGCTGGTAACGATGAAGTAGCTGGTGCGATCGCTCTTTATTCTCAGTGGAAAGATAACTTATTAGGATTATTCCACCAAGCTAGTCACGGTCAACGATTGTTACGTCTTGACTGTCAAGAAGATTTAAAATACTGTTCCCAAACAGATATTTTAGATGTCTTGCCTATACAACATGAGAAGGGAGTTTTAAAAAGCCAAAGGAAATAGGGAATGGGGAATGGGGAATGGGGAAGCAGAGGGACAAGGGGACAAGGGGACAAGGGGACAAAAGTTTAGAACTTACAACAAGTCTTTCGCCTTGTCCCCAATTCTCCTTGTCCTCTTTCCCAATTCCCAATCCCCAATCCCCAATCCCCAATCCCCAATCCCCAATTCCCAATTCTCAATTCCCAATTCCCAATTCTGTGAGCATTTGGCGGAGTCTTTGTCGCCAATGAGGGGGATAAGTCCCTATTATTGTGGAAATTTTTCGACAAGCAAGCACAGAATAGGCTGGGCGACAAGCTGGTGTGGGATATTCAGCAGTTGTAATGGGGACAATACGTTCAACTTTTAAAGGAAAACCTAGCTGTTGGGCTTCTTCAAAAATCGCAACGGCGAAGTCATACCAGCTAGCAACACCGCTATTAGTGTAATTATAAATGCCGCTAATTTCTGGGGTTAACTGGGGAACTGTCTGGGCTATGACTGCGGCTATATCTTGTGCCCAGGTCGGGCTACCAATTTGATCGGCGACAACACGAAGTTCTTGGCGTTCTGCACCTAGCCGCAGCATGGTTTTGACAAAATTACTTTTGCCAAAAGTTCCATAAACCCAAGCAGTGCGGAGGATGAGGTGATGGACGCAAGTTTCCTGAATTGCTTCTTCTCCAGCAAGCTTGGTTTTACCATAAACACTCAAGGGGTTAGTTGCATCGGTTTCTTGGTAAGGACGATACCCATTACCATCAAAAACATAATCTGTCGAAATATGAATTAGAAAAGCCCCTAATTTTCGGCTTTCTTGGGCAATAATTAGGGGTGCAGTAGTATTAATTGCGGTAGCAAGTTCGGGTTCGCTTTCTGCTTTGTCCACAGCAGTATAAGCAGCAGCGTTAATGATGATTTGCGGTTGCTTTGATCTGATAAAGTTACGGAGAGTATCGGGTTGAGCAAGGTCTACTGTAGGCCGTGCTACAGAAATAATATCGCCATAAGATGGAAGTATTTGTTGCAGTTCCTTACCAACTTGACCGTTGCTACCAATCAGCAAAATTGATTTTGTCATTTGTCATTTGTCATTTGTTATTTGTCATTTGTCCAAGAGAAGCCACTCCACTCTTTGTTTGAATTAGTTCGAT
>NZ_JAYGHE010000049.1:0-60818 GCF_034931145.1 Nostoc sp. UHCC 0252
TGCTATGGTCAAGAATCAGACTTAGGGAGAGAAATTTTTAACATTCCCTTTAAAGATTTAGCAGAGGTTACAGAAATAGGCGTTGAAGAAACAACCAAAATCATGGAAAAACTTCATGAAAAAGGCTGGATCAAAATTGATAGTGACAACAACATCACTTATCTTGTGAACTTCAAACAGTTGATGAACTTGGCTGGCAAAGTGTGATGCTTTATTTATTCAGCGCTACAAATAAATATTTTTGACTCTCTTGGATTAGTCACCCAATGTAGGTTTAAAATCTTCACCAAGCAAGCATTTTAGACCTATCCAAATCCCAAGATGCCCTCTAAGCGAATCTTATTTATCAGTAACGGCCACGGAGAAGACAACCACACCTCTCATGTGATTCAGACCCTGCGCCAATTGTGTCCTTCTCTTGAGATGGCAGCAATGCCGATTGTGGGGGAAGGAAAAGCTTACCGCAGCTTGGACGTTCCCATTATTGGCCCGACCCAAACGATGCCCTCTGGAGGATTCTTTTACATGAAGCGCCTCTATTTGCTCAAAGATTTTCAGTCAGGATTAATTGGGTTAACGTGGCGACAGTTGCAAGCGGTGTTGGAGTATGCTCCCAACTGCGATTTAATTATGGCTACCGGGGATTTTGTCTCCCAGACATTTGCTTACTTAACAAAGCGTCCTTTTGTCTCGTTTATCTCTTGTCTTTCTGCCCTCTATGAAGGGCGATTGCGTCTCAATCCACTGTTGTGGCACGATCTTAATTCTTCTCGATGTCTGGCAGTTTTCACCAAGGATTCCCATACGGCTTATGACCTCGAACGGCAAGGTTTAACTAAAGCTCTGTTGGCTGGTATTCCGGCTTTAGATAGGCTCGTCCCTACGGGCAAAGACTTGCACCTGAAACCGGATGAGAGAGCGATCGCAATCTTACCAGGATCGCGGATGCCGGAAGCCGCGCGAAATTTTTGTTTGCTGTTACAACTAGTGGTAGAAATCGCCAAGGTGATGCCTGAGTCAGGATTACAGTTTCGTGCAGCCTTGATACCGAGTTTAATCGAGCAACTAGACGACATTGCCAAAAGTCAAGGTTGGCAGCTGACTCAAGGCATACTCACTTATTCTCCTCCAGGAAGTTCTACTGAGGAATCACCACTTGTAGAAGTGAGATGTTATTCAGATGCCTTCAGTGACATCCTATGTTACTCTACTCTCGTCATTGGTATGGCAGGTTTGGCAGTGGAGCAAGCTGTAGCGATCGGGAAACCTGTCATCCAGATTCCCGGTGAGGGCCCTCAATTTACCTATCAATTTGCAGAAGCGCAAACGCGGCTGTTGGGCAGTTCTGCCCAAACCATCGGCACTAAGCCAGCAACCCCTGAGATTCTCAAGCAAGCAGCTAAACGAGTAGTTGAAACTTTACAAGATTCAGACTACCTCGCTAAGTGCAAAGAAAATGGCCCTGAGCGATTTGGCCCACCCGGTGCATCTGAGAGAATTGCCCGCTTTATACTAAACTCTCTAGGAGAAACTGAGTAGAAATTGCGTCATAATTCAGGAGTCGGCACGGTTCGGTAACATGGTGTGGTAGGCTAACGCCTTAATACACCTGAATTCTGAATCCTGAATTCTGACTCCCGACTCCTGAATTCTTACTTACCTATGAAAGTCCGCTCTAGTTACTGGCAACTGTTGCCTTATCTCTGGCCCCAATGGCCGCTGTTAATTCGGGGATTAGCTTGTATCTTGGGATTTGTGTTATTCACCCTAGCAGTGCCCTATTTAGCAGGTCAGGTCGCTTTTTTTCTTGGTCAGGGAAATGTCAACCAGATTGCCTACTGGCTCGGACTAGCCACTTTGGTATTTTTTGTTCGAGGGCTTTGTCAATACGGGCAGAATGTCTTTATGATCGCTGCTACTCTGAACATGGTTTTAAACTTGCGTAAGCGCGTTTATGCCCACCTGCACAAACTTGGATTAGATTACTTTGAAACGACACAGACGGGAGACTTGACTTATCGCCTGACTGAAGATATAGATCGCGTCGGCGAAATTATTGATAAGTTATCTCATCAGTTTCTTTCCAATTTGTTGCAGTTAATTGCGATTCCCATTTACATGCTCTACCTAAATTGGCCCCTCACTCTTGCGGGTTTGATTTTGGCTCCTTTAATGGCTTGGTTGATCGGGCAATTTGGTCAGCGATTACTCGTGCTATCTCGCCAGAGCCAAAATCAGGTTTCCAATTTATCTGCGCTGCTAACTGAAGTATTTAGTGGGATTCGCGTTGTTCAAGCTTTTGCAGCCCAAGAATATGAAGTAAAGCGATTCAATAAAGAAGCAGAAATCAATCGCCAAGCTAAGTATCGCGCTCTACAACTCAAATCCATTCAGTTTCCCGTTGTCGGTTTTTTGGAAGCAGTTAGTATTATACTGCTGTTTTTATTGGGAGGATGGCAGATTTCTCAGGGGCAGTTGACATCTCAAGGGTTTATCAGTTTCTTAGCTGCTGTGGCTATACTGATTCAGCCAATCGACATGCTAATTAGCAATTACAACGAGTACAAACAGACCGAAGCTTCTGTTGAACGCATCTTTGAACTGATGGCTAAGGAACCTAGTATCAGCGAAAAATCGAATGCTCAGGCAATGCCACGAGTTATGGGCAAGGTAGAGTATCGTCATGTCGATTTTGCTTACAATCCCGATCAGCCAGTACTCAAGGATCTCTGCCTGCACGCTTCTCCTGGTAATGTGATTGCCTTGGTTGGTTCTTCTGGGGCGGGCAAATCGACTTTAATTAACCTTTTACTTCGCTTCTATGACCCTCAAGAGGGCGAAATTCTCATTGATGATATTGATATCCGTGATGTCAAACTCACCAGCCTCCGCCATCAAATTGGCATTGTTCCCCAAGACGTTACCCTTTTTTCAGGAACGATCGCTGAAAATATCGGTTACGGTCAGGAAAAATTAGATTTGGCAGCGATTCAGGAAGCAGCAAAGATTGCCAACGCTCACTCCTTTATCACCCAGTTTTCCCAGGGTTATCATACCTGGGTGGGAGAGCGCGGAGTTAACCTATCGGGAGGACAACGCCAAAGATTAGCGATCGCCAGAGCGATCGTCAACGATCCTCGAATTCTCATCCTGGATGAAGCCACTTCTGCCTTAGATTCGGAGTCGGAAGCATTAGTTCAAGAAGCGATCGAGCGAGTGATGCAAAACCGTACCGTGTTTGTTATCGCCCATCGCTTGAGTAGTGTTCGTAGGGCTGACTGCATTCTTGTACTAGAGCAAGGAAAGTTGGTTGAAACTGGTACTCACACCTCACTTCTGTCACAGGAAGGACGCTATGCCCGTTTTTATGCCCAACAGTTTTACTCTACAGATGAGCAAGGGAATAGGGAGTAGGGAGAGAGGCGATTAATCGCGTCTGTACGGGAAGGGAAATCAAACATCTGAGAACCTTCCGCCAGTGCAGATTTTGGTGCGATCGCGTAGCCCATCGTAAATATTGCAGGCTGCTAAATATGGTTGAAACACCCAAACGACCTGTAATAATTATGTACAATGCATAAGTAATATATTAGTTACGCAAAAGAAATAAACTGTAATCTTTATTTGAGAGCAAACGGATTTATCCGTAGGGTCTTAATTACTAATTACTATATTTTTTTACAAAACGCTCTGCGATCGCAAAGGGGGATACCCCATTCACAATTACCTCAGCACCCAAGATGACTGAAGCAACAGCAACCCGTCCCAACGCCTACATTCAGGAAGCCGGGCCAACTATTCATTACTTGGTGGCAATGTCTCAACCAGAAACCCATCTGTTTGAAGTAACTTTGCACCTTGTCAATCATTCCTCACCGATTCTCGATTTAAAATTGCCGGTGTGGACACCCGGTTCCTATTTAGTTCGGGAATATGCCAAGAATTTACAAGATTTCGTGGCTTTTGCAGAAGATAAGCCTTTACCTTGGCGAAAAATCAGTAAAAATCACTGGCAAGTAGACAAAACTGGTGTTTCAGAATTAACTGTACGTTACCGCATTTTTGCCAATGAGCTATCGGTACGGACAAATCACTTGGATGCTACTCACGGCTATTTTAATGGGGCAGCACTATTTTTTAGAATACCGGGCTGGGATAAGCAACCTATTCGCGTCACCATTGTACCACCACACCCGGAATGGCAGGTAACTACTGCTCTCACTCCCGTTGCTGAAGAAAATACTTTCTTAGCTAGCGATTTTGATACTCTAGTGGATACTCCCTTTGAGATTGGTAGCCACCAATTGTATAAATTTGAAGTTTTAGGAAAACCCCATGAACTGGCAATTTGGGGGAAAGGTAATTACGAAGTTGAGCAGTTAATTGCTGATATCCAAAAAATTATTCAGGTAGAAGCGCAGATGTTCGGCGGTTTGCCTTATGAACGATACGTGTTTCTGCTACATTTATTTAGTCAAGCTTTTGGCGGTTTGGAGCATAAAGACTCTTGCTCGTTAATTTATCAACGTTTTGGGTTTCGCGCTCAGGAAAAATACGATCGCTTTATGCAATTGGTAGCGCACGAGTTTTTTCACTTGTGGAACGTCAAACGAATTCGCCCAAAAGCATTAGAGGTTTTTGATTACGATCGAGAAAACTACACACCGTCATTGTGGTTTTGTGAGGGTACTACTAGTTACTACGATGTATTAATTCCTTTACGTGCAGGGATTTATGATATTAAGTCGTTTTTAAATAACTTGAGTAAAGAAATTACCAGATATGAAGTGACACCGGGGCGCAAGGTACAACCCGTTTCCGAGTCGAGTTTTGATGCCTGGATTAAACTTTATCGCCCCGATGCTAATAGTGGTAATTCCCAAATTTCTTACTATTTAAAAGGAGAGATGGTATCGTTGTTGCTGGATTTACTGATTCGTTCAACTCACGACAATCAGCGTTCCCTTGATGACGTGATGCTGAAAATGTGGCAGCAATTTGGTAAAGATGAAATTGGCTATACCCCAGAACAGTTGCAGGAAGTTATTGAATCTGTTGCCGGAATCGATTTGACTGATTTCTTTAAACGCTACATTGATAGTACAGAAGATTTACCTTTTAATCAGTATTTGGAACCTTTTGGTTTACAGCTGGTAGCTGAACAGCAAGAAGAACCTTACTTGGGTGTGAGAATAAATACAGAGAATGGGCGGGAGATGATTAAGTTTGTGGAAACTGGTTCACCTGCACAAGTAGGGGGAATTGATGCAGGTGATGAGTTGTTAGCAATTGATGGGATTAAGGTGACAGGGAATAGTTTAAGCGATCGCCTGAAAGATTACCAACCAAACGATAAGATCCAAGTTACAGTTTTCCACCAAGACGAACTGCGTACTTATTCCATTACCCTCGCCTCACCAAATCCCACTCGATATCAGGTAAAACCTGTTGAGTATCCAAACTCTACACAGCAGAAAAACTTTGCTGGATGGCTTGGATTTGCGATCGCAACTGTTTAATTTTAGGGAATTGGGCATTGGGCATTGGGCATTGGGAATTGCAAATGGGCTTATAATCAGTTGTTTTTCTTCCCCCTGCTCCCTGCTCCCTGCCCCCTTGCTTCTTCCCCAGTCCCCAATTTTAAGGCGTTCTCACCGCTCCAGAGTAAATCAAACCCCGTTGCAGATCCAGGGTTATAATCGCTCCATCTCGAATCACCTGTGTTGCCTGTTTCACGCCAACAATCACTGGTACACCGAGACGCAAGCCAATCACCGCCGCGTGACTTGTGAGACTTTCTTCTTCCGTAATAATTCCGGCAGATTTCCGAATAGCCTCAACAAAATCGGCACTAGTGCGCGGTGCAACTAATATGTCTCCAGGATTAAAGTTACTAACATCCATGCCAGTATTAGCCACCCGTGCGCGACCACTCACTAAACCTTGTCCGAGTCCAATTCCGTGACCTAGTACCGCCGTCACCACCTCTACCTTAATCAAATCTGTAGAGCCGGAAATTCCCTGGAGTGTACCAGCAGTCATCACTACTAAATCTCCCTCAGACAGTAATTTCAACTCCTGAGCCACATTAATCGCAGCTTGAAATGTCTGACCAGTGGAAGGTAATCCTAGTACCAATAGCGGTTTTACTCCCCACACCATCTGTAGCTGCCGCGCTACATTCACATGGGGGGTAACAGCCAAAATCGGTGTATTGGGACGGAACTTAGAGACATTGCGAGCAGTTGCCCCAGTTTGCGTTAAGGTCATGATTGCTGCTGCGCCTAGTTGTTCGGCAATTTGACCTACCGCTTGGCTAATGGCATTGGGAATGGAGCGCCTAGCATCTCTTACAGAACGCAAGTTTAAATGTTGGGCTTCTTCCTGCTCCATCCGCTCGGCAATCCGCGCCATTGTCGCTACTGCTTCTACAGGGAAGCTACCCACGGCAGTTTCATTGGAGAGCATCACCGCATCCGTGCCATCCAAAATCGCATTTGCCACATCCGACACTTCCGCACGGGTGGGGCGAGGATTGCTCACCATGCTGTCTAACATCTGGGTGGCGGTGATGATCGGAATCCCCAAGCGATTTGCTGTAGCAATTAGCCGCTTTTGAAGTACGGGAACATCTTCTGCTGGTAGTTCTACGCCTAAGTCGCCTCTAGCAACCATTACACCATCACATAAAGCCAGAACTGCTTCCATTTGTTCAATGGCTTCATGTTTTTCAATTTTGGCAACCACTGGCACTTGTTTGCCTGTGCTGGAAATTAGTTCTTTAATTTCGATCATGTCCTGCGGATTGCGGACAAAGGAAAGTGCCACCCAATCTACACCTTGATCTAGACCAAACATCAGATCCTCTCGATCTTTGTCGGTCATTGCCTTAATTGACAGGTAAACGCCGGGAAAGTTTACGCCTTTGTTGTTAGAAAGTTTACCAGGTACGGTGATGCGACAATGCAAATCACCTTTGTCCTTGTTAATCTCCTCTACAACCATTTCTACTCGTCCATCATCAAGGAGAATTTTTGCGCCAACCGGGACTTCTTCGGCTAAATAATCATAGGTGACGCAGCTAATTTCCTGTGTCCCTACTACCGGGCGATTTGTCAAGGTAAAGCGATCGCCTTTTGCCAAAATAATCGATCCGTTGTCAAACTTCCCCAAGCGAATTTTTGGGCCCTGCAAGTCTTGGAGAATAGCTACTGGTTGATTTAGTTCAAAGGCGGTTTGCCGAATTAAGCGAATACTACGCTGATGGTCGGCATGAGTTCCGTGGGAGAAGTTTAGCCGTAGCGTCGTGGCTCCCGCTTCAATAATTGCCTTGAGCATTTCAGGACTGCTAGTGGCAGGGCCAATAGTAGCGACAATTTTTGTCCGGCGCAGAGAATCTCTTAATTGCATAGGGGCTGAAGTGAGGGAGCTATCTGGGAAGTCATCGTAACTTAAGTTGAATCTCCTTTTCAGTCACTGCTATACCAATAAATGTAAGCAGTTAGAGAGGTTTTATGGGAGAGTGAGGGCTGTGGGATAGACTAGATATAGTACATCAATCTTGTATCTATCCTTCCAACGAAAGAGTTTATCCCGTCAACTTTTTGGCAATTACCATACCCCATTTATCAGTCAAGATTAGTTCAAGTCTTGAATCATAGCGTGATTCATCTATTGATATGCAAAGCTGTGGATAAATATTGCGATACAAAAGGTTACAAAACTTTATTCTTTCCTAATATTTGTCGTATATTCGTAATGTTTGATTAAGAAGGAGTCAATGTTAGAAATGATCGCATCGGAGGCACAAAAGCCACTGACAATCCCGCCAAAGGAATTTTTAGCGCCTCCTGGTGATTTTAATCCCACGCTACTGCTGTTTTTGGTAGCTGTAGCAATGCTGGTGTTATCTAACTTTGGTTACTGGCTTTGGGAATGGCCGCACTGGCTTTGCTTTAGCGTGAACACTATTGCTTTGCATTGTGCTGGGACAGTTATTCACGACGCTTGTCACCAATCAGCCCATCGCAACCGGGTAATGAATGCGATGTTAGGGCATGGTAGTGCATTGATGCTAGCTTTTGCTTTTCCAGTATTTACGCGGGTGCATTTACAGCATCACGGCCATGTCAACCATCCCAAAGATGATCCAGATCATTATGTCTCCACGGGTGGGCCGCTATGGTTGATTGCGGTGCGGTTTTTGTACCACGAGGTGTTTTTCTTTCAACGGCGATTATGGCGTAAATATGAACTACTAGAATGGTTCATCAGCCGCTTAATTGTCAGTGTAATTGTTTATATAGCAGTGCAATACCACTTTTTGGGTTACATTCTGAATTTTTGGTTTATACCAGCTTTTGTAGTGGGGATAGCACTGGGATTATTTTTTGACTATTTACCCCATCGTCCTTTTGCAGAGCGCGATCGCTGGAAAAATGCTCGCGTCTACCCAAATCCAGTTCTCAATATTCTAATTATGGGACAGAATTACCACTTAATTCATCATTTGTGGCCTTCGATTCCTTGGTATAATTACCAACCTGCATACTATGTTATGAAGCCACTTTTAGATGAAAAAGGATGTTATCAAAGTTCAGGATTATTACAGAAAAAGGACTTTTTTGAGTTTGTTTATGACATCTTTTTAGGAATTCGGTTACATCACCAAAAAGAATAGATAATTTTTGCCAAGAATATCAGTCTTTAGTGGCTGATATTCTTGTTAGTTTTGCTAGGTTTTAAAGTTTGTGTGTGCTTAAAAACGCTTCGACTTCCGCATTTGTTGGCTGGGAAGCGATCGCACCTGGTTTAGTGGTAGTCAGTGCCCCAACAGCACTAGCGTAGGTAACAATGCGTTTTGCTGTTTCGGTATCCCGCAAGCTGTGGATGCCATTCTGACTTAGTTGGTGGATGAATCCTGCTAAAAAGCTATCCCCTGCACCGGTGGTATCAACTACGGGGATGGAAAAAGAAGGTAATTTGCCTTCATTCTCACCCAAACAATAGGCGCAACCATTTTCTCCATCTGTCACTAACACTCCTTCAATTGAAGCCAAGCGGTAAGTAATGGCTCCGGGATCTGCGGTTTCAAATAGCCATTCCGCTTCTTCTTTAGAAAGTTTGAGGAAATCGACTCGCTTAAATAATTCTGGAATTTTTTGATGAGCGATGTTTGGCTCATCCCAAAATACAGGCCGCCAGTTGACATCTAGGACAATCTTCAGATCGTAATGTTCTGCTAACTCTAGAGCGCGGTAAATTGCCTTTTCACTTTCAGGATAGGCTAATTCTAAAGTACCCAAAACCAGAAAATCTGCCTCTTGAAACAGCGAATCTGGCAATTGTTTGGCTTGCAAGCGAGTATCGGCAAATTCTGCGGTGTCATACTCACCAAATCCGGCAAAGGTGCGATCGCCAGCCAGATCCCGTGTAACATAAACTTGCCGCGTTGGTGCTGTGGGATGGCGTTGTACCCCTGTTGTATCTACACCCACATCTTCTAATAGCTTAACCAGCGCATTTCCTGGTTCATCTTCACCAACGGCTCCAATAAATCCTGCTGTCGTCCCCAGCTTCACTAAAGCACAGGCTACGTTAGCTGGTGCCCCTCCTGGGTAGGGAGTCCAAGATTTAACTTCTTCCAGCTTTAATCCTAATTGATCGGCTAAACAATCAAACAAAATTTCACCGAGGCACAAAACACGGGAATTGCTCATTTCATTTTAGATTTTAGATTTCGATTTTGGATTAAGAATTTACAGTATAAAATCTACAACAATTTTTGCTAATCTGTCGCCAGTCCTTCATAGAATTCAATAGCAATTTTTACTACTCCATAACATCTATCTGCTTCTAATAATTGCCTAACCTATCTAAATATTTATACTAGTTTTTAACCTGCAACAAGTGTTGTATAATACTTGTGTATTGTCTTGATTTATATTTTTGCCAACTTGAAATCCAAAGAAAATATTGACAATAGTATTACTGCTAACACTTGAAACCCCTACCAACAAAAGAATCTTCTAGAATTAGAAAGAGCGATTAAGTAGATATACCAAAGGAGGATAGAAATAGTCATGGCTGGTGGCAAGTCTGAGACCCCCGTTAGTCTATCAGACAGAGAACTGCAAATTATCGACCTAGTGGCCGCTGGCTTAACTAACCAAGAGATTGCAGGAAAACTGGAGATTAGCAAACGTACAGTTGATAACCATATCAGTAATATTCTGACCAAGACCGAGACAGAAAATCGAGTAGCTCTTGTGCGCTGGGCTTTACAGTGGGGCAAAGTCTGCTTGAATGATGTCAATTGCTGTCTTCTGCCTAACCAGATCGAATAAACAATCTACTAGTAGCAACGTAATTGCTCTGGTCTGGTATGCTGACAAGCCAATTTTGAGGTTTACTGATTGTTTCCCTCTTCACGCCTAAGTTTTCAGTGTGAACACTCTACCAATTCCGAGTCCTTCACTCAGCCGGAGTTTATGTTAGTGGAGCCAGCTGACCCTCGGACTCGGAAACTATAATTCATATCAGAATTCCTTTCCAAGTTCAGCAGAATAGATGTAGCGCTGGGGACTGGGGATTGGGAATGGGGAGAAGCATCTACAAATGCCCCATATCCAATCCCTATACCAAATTCAAAATTATCCATAAAAATTAGCAACAATTCAGTGGTGCAAGCGTTACATTTGAGAGAAATCTATATTGCTCCATCGGCTTGGAGAGCGGTGTTCCAATGAATACTTCTGCTTCTTTTCAGGGTGGCTCGTCTCCCTTTGAATTTTTTAACTTTGATTTTGCGACACCTGTATCTGAGAAAGTTCCAGTACTAGAATACCGCCCCTTAGACTTTCCGCAACCGACACAGGATGCCGACTTACTCAAGCAACTATCATTTATTCCAGGGTTGAAAGAAATTCTGATGATCCGGCAGGTTCATGCCTTAGAACACGCTACTGTTTGGGTTCTTAGTGAATCACAAAGTGGCCAACCCGCTAAACGAGAAGCTACTAACGTTCAACCAGATAACGAACTGTTAGGCGGTCTGTCTACCGAGCATGGATTTTACCTTTATGGTGAAGTAAATATTAGTGATTTACGGCGTGCGATCGCACTTGCTCGACATCGTATTACAAATGGAGAATGGGATTTGGCTATACATCCCCGTTGTGGCACAAATTTATCAGTAGCAATGCTCTTAACAGCTGGACTAGCTGTCGGTGTGCATTTGTTACTACCATTTCGACCAATCGAACAACTTATAGGTTTGGGGTTAGCAGCAACGACAGCAGCTGAACTCTCTCCTGATTTAGGTTCTATGGCACAGCGTTACCTAACAACTGCCATTCCTTTTAACCTAACGATTGAAAATATTACCCGTACACGCGATGTTTGGGGGCGTGATGCACATTTTGTTAAAGTGGGCTGGGAAGAATGAGAGGGAGCAGGGAGCAGGGGGCAGGGTGACAAGATTACAAGATGACAAGGTGACAAAAGTTTAGAACTTACAACAAGTCTTTCCCATTCCCAATTCCCAATTCCCCATTACCTAAATAAATTATGAGAAAACTTTACTTCTTACTTCCCGGCACAGATGGTAAATTTGCCTGTGGTGGTCTTTGGGCTGAGTTAAAAGCACTTAAACTGGCTCAGAATTTCTCTAGTGCTGATGTTGTAACTTATCGTCAACGAGAAAAAGATAAGCTTTTTCTTGATGATTTGCTTAAAGAGAAAAATTTAAATGATGTAATTTTTGTCATTAGTTGGGGATTTCATATAGCTGAACTCGTGGCTAAACTCAAGCAATACAATGTCATTTACCATGCACATAGCGCAGGTTATCCATTTACACTACCTCCGAATATTCCGATTATCACTGTTAGCCGCTATACAATGGGATATTGGGGAGAAAAATCGCCCAATTCTCTGATTTATTATTTGCCGAATCAAATTTCTGATGAATTTCAAAATTTAGGACTGGAACGGGATATTGATGTTTTAGTTCAAGCTCGGAAGTCTTCTGAGTATTTAATGAAAGAATTGATTCCAGCGTTACAAAAACGTTGTAAAGTATTGGTTGTTGACTCTTATATAGAGGATTTACCGGGATTATTCAACCGAGCGAAGGTTTACCTATATGATTCGGCTGAGTACTGGGCGCAACAGGGTGTTAGCGAAGGATTTGGTCTACAACCAATGGAAGCTCTTGCTTGTGGTTGTCAAGTATTTTCTAGTGTCAATGGTGGACTGGCTGATTACTTAGACCCTGGATTTAATTGCTATAAAATTGCTGGATATTCTCAAGAATATGATGTCCAACGGATTCTGAAGGTGATTGATTCTTCAGTAGCTTTTAGTTTATCTGAAGAATTTTTGGTTGAGCATCGCACTGAAAATATTATTAAGCGTTTTCAAGTTATTCTGAATGAGCTAAATGAGTTTTTTGATCATAAAATTCAGCAGCCATCTAATATTAAGAGTTTGACGAAAATACGGATGGCGAAATTACTTGCTCAGAGGATATATGGTAAATTGAGGAAGAAATATTTTAAGTCATAGAAACGAACCGCAGAGACACTGAGAACACAGAGAGAAGAGAGGAAATGGAATGAGTCGGCGGTTATTGGTTACTGGGGGTGCAGGGTTTATTGGGGCGAATTTTGTCCATCACTGGTGTCAGGTTTATCCAAATGATCGAGTGGTGGTTTTGGATGCGCTTACATACGCGGGAAATCGTCTAAACTTGGCGATGGTTGAGGGAAAAGAGAATTTTCGGTTTGTGCAAGGGGATATTTGCGATCGCACCATCGTAGATCAGCTACTAGCAACGGAAAATATAGATACCATCGCCCATTTTGCTGCTGAATCTCATGTCGATCGTTCAATTCTTGGCCCAGCCGCTTTCGTACAAACCAATGTAGTAGGAACTTTCACACTACTGGAAGCTTTTCGCCAATACTGGGAGGCTAAAGCACAACCATCGGATTATCGTTTTTTACACGTTTCGACTGATGAAGTCTACGGTAGTTTGGGGGCAGATGACGCAGCTTTTTCTGAAACTACACCTTACGCTCCTAATAGTCCTTATTCAGCCTCGAAAGCGGGAAGTGACCATTTAGTGCGTGCTTATTATCATACTTATAAACTTCCAACTATTATCACGAATTGCTCTAATAATTACGGGCCTTATCAATTTCCTGAAAAGCTAATTCCACTAATGTGCATCAACACCTTAATAGGTAAACCATTACCTGTTTATGGCGATGGTAAAAATGTGCGGGATTGGCTTTATGTGGGCGATCATTGTCGTGCTTTAGATGTGGTAATCAATCATGGTCAACCAGGGGAAATGTACAATATTGGTGGCAACAATGAGGTAGAAAATCTCAACCTGGTGCAACTTTTGTGTCAGATGATGGATGAATTAGCGCCTGATTTACCAATCCGTCCAGCAAAGGAATTGATTACTTTTGTTAAAGATAGACAGGGACATGACAGAAGATATGCAATTAATGCGAACAAGATTAAAACTCAGCTTGGTTGGACACCTTCTGTAACCATTTCTGAGGGTTTGCGTTTAACTGTTGAGTGGTATCTCAATCATCGTGATTGGTGGGAACCTCTGCTGTCTGCGGAATATCAAGCTTACTATCGCAAAAATTATCTGTAACCCATATTCCCTATCCAGTAATTACTATTGTGATTCACTCTGCGACTGGAGGAATGATTTTTTGCGGTGTGAGACAATATCCTAGTGCCTTCATGATGGAATTGATGTTTTCAAGGCGCGGGTTGCCATTAGTAGATAAAGCTTTTTGTAATCCCCAACGAGTCATATCTGTTTGCTCGGATATTTCAGTAATTCCCTGTACACGGGCTACAACGCGCAATGATGCCAACAAAGCGCCGGAATCGTCGTCTTCTGAATATTCTTCAAAATCATCAAGTGTTCTAAATTTTCTCACGGCTTGGATACTCCTTCCCGTAATACCACTTCCTTGTGAGGCTGCGCCAAACCCTTTTAACTTCTTTCTTTGTGTCCTACCCTATGGGAAGCCGCTCCGCGTCTATGCGCCTTTTGCGGTTCGTGTTTCTTTCTTTTTTCTTGTACTTAAATATGGTTTAGCGCATCTTCATACAAAACTGGTACAAGCTTTTGCGTCATTCGCGCTTATTTGATAGTGAACCCCAAAGCCGAAATCTTCAACTGCTTTATATAAATTATCTGGCTCTCACAGTTTCTCTAGATAATGACTATCCTTGAATATAAGGGAATCAGATCAGCGTAAACTGCCAGCAGGTGTAAGATGCTGCAACCAGAACAAATATTACAAGATCGTTATCAAATCCAGCGCCAACTCGGTAACAATGGAATTCGTCAAACTTGGCTAGCCAAGGATTTGCAAGCCTCTGATGGCGAAAATTCGACCGTTGTGGTTAAACTTTTAGCCTTTGGCGGTACTGTACAGTGGGATGATTTAAAACTTTTTGAGAGAGAAGCACAAATTCTTAAACAACTAAGTCATCCCCGCATTCCTCGATATATCGATTATTTTTGTATCGACGATCGCACTCTCTGGTTTGGTTTAATCCAACAATATATTCCTGGGGAGTCGCTTAAGGAAAAACTTGCTCTTGGCAAAAGGTTTACTGAAAAGCGAACGAGAAAAATCGCTAGTGAGATTTTAAATATCCTCATATATCTACATGAGTTCAATCCAGGGGTGTTACATAGAGATATTAAACCGAGTAATTTAATCTGGGGCGAAGACGATCGGATTTATTTGGTTGATTTTGGCGCAGTTCAAGATAAAGCGGCGAGAGAGGGCGTTACTTTCACCGTTGTGGGTACTTATGGTTATGCCCCAATGGAACAATTTGGTGGTCGAGCAGTTCCAGCTTCAGACCTCTATGCACTGGGAGCGACTCTGATTCATTTGTTAACTGGAACTTCCCCGTCTGATTTACCCCAGCAGGATTTGCGGCTGCAATTTACAGATCGAGTTAATCTCAGTCCCAGTTTTAGCAGTTGGCTACAAAAGTTGATAGAACCTGCTCCAGAACAACGTTTTACTGATGCCCGCCAAGCACTAAATGCTCTTAAATCTGGTCTGGCTGTGAAATCTGCAAACAGAAATCAGCTTTTATCAGTAAGAGAAATAATCAACAATTCTGGATGCGGGATAAATAATCTGCATGAAACAGTCCCAGAGGAAATTCTCGGTTGGAACTGGGGCGCATTTTTGATGCCTTGGTTCTGGATGTGGCCGAATCAAGTGTGGTGTGGAATATTCTGTTTTATACCCCAAATTTCTGGATTGATGGCGATCGCACTCGGTGCTAAAGGCAATGAATGGGCTTGGAGAAGTAGACGGTGGAACAGTATTGAACAATTCAAAGCCCATCAAAGAGGCTGGGCGATCGCGGGTATTCTAATTGGAGGGCCTATTAGTATTATCTTGTGGGTTGCTGCGATCGCTTTGCTGAAAGCAGCACTGTAAGGCAGTCTTTTGGGTAAATATCAAGCGAAGATTTTTTAGGCAGAAAAGTATAAGGGTTTAACAAATGGTTCAAATTCTTCAAGGAAAAGATATCACCCTAGCCCAACTGATTGATGAATTTGGCCTACAACTTGCAGACGACGAAGATTTTTTTTCAGAATGGCGGTATGATTTACCTGAGTTGAGTGACTTAGAAAAGCAATCTCTCAACGAAGTCAAAGCAGAATATTTGCATCTATCGAAATATCCTATTTTGGAACCTGTAGTCAAAATGGTGGTGCTATCTCCACTATTGCGTCTAGCAGGTTTTTATCAACCGCCTTTCTACATTGCTTCAGAACAGGAGGTAAAAATCTCTTCTGAAGACGAAGGCAAGATTATCAGAGGACGTATTGACATCTTGGTGTTGCATCCTCCATTTTGGGTTTTGGTTATTGAGGCAAAACGAGCAGAATATTCATTAGTGCCAGCAATTCCCCAAGCATTGGCTTATATGTTATCAGATGCAACTTTGGCTAAACCTGTTTTTGGGTTTATCGCCAATGGTAATGAATTTAGATTTATTAAGTTGACGAAACAGGGTACACCGAGATATGCATTATCTTACACACTGTCACTAAATCGTGGGGATGACTTACATACTGTTGTCAAAGTTTTAAAACGCATAGCTCATTTAATTCGTAATTCGTAATTCGTAATTCGTAATCTTGTAAGTGCGTTAGCCAAGGGCATAAACCGCTATATCATGCAATACAGTTCCCTTAAGTGTAGGTTGGGTTGAGGAACAAAACCCAACTTTTTACGCGGTTTGTTGGGTTTCGCAAAGCCTCGACCCAACCTACAAATATTCTACGAGTATTCTTAACTAAACAAAATATATCCCTCTCCGAGTCGGAGAGGGACAGACTTGAACTTTAGTGGCAGGCAGAGGTTCGTCGAACTCACGTTAAGTTGACTACCCTACCCTATCAACTCACTTGCGATTCAACTACACCCACGGGACAAGATACGTTTGTCCCTCCTAAACCACAATACCCGTTAGGATTTTTAGCCAGGTATTGCTGATGGTAAGCTTCAGCGTAGTAGAATTCCGGCGCATCCAAGATTTCTGTTGTAATCTTGCCATAACCTGCATCATTGAGAGCTTGCTGATAAGCTTCCTGCGATGCTTCTGCTTGCTGCTTTTGGCTTTCGGAATATACATAAATTCCCGAACGGTATTGAGTGCCAGTATCATTACCTTGGCGCATCCCTTGGGTGGGGTTATGGCTTTCCCAGAAGACTTTGAGCAGTTCAGCAAAACTAATTACTTTGGGATCAAATACAACCAACACCACTTCATTGTGACCGGTTCGCCCACTACATACCTCTTCGTAAGTGGGGTTGGGTGTGAATCCAGCAGCGTAACCGACTGCGGTGGTGTAAACTCCTTTAAGTTGCCAGAATTTGCGTTCTGCACCCCAAAAACAGCCCAAGCCAAAAATTGCCTTCTCTAATCCATCGGGATAAGGAGCTTTTAAAGGATTTTTGTTGACATAATGAGCCGCAGGTACTGACATAGACTGCGCCCTTCCTGACAAAGCTTCTTCAGGTGTGGGCATAACTGACTTTTTGCCAAATCCGAATAGTGCCATTGATTTTGACTCTGATATATATCTTTACCTTATTTCCTATTGTAAAGATTCTGGCGATCGCTTGGGGTTTTCTCAGAGTCCTAGCTGTACTATCTTGTCCTTGTGGCGGTAGTTCACGCTATTCATCATTATTTTTTAAGAGCAAATAGTTGCCAGAAGTACTCATGGATAAAATACCAAAAATTGACCGTCAAAGGGAACATCAAGCGAACGAACGTACTTTTCTAGCTTGGCTACGCACTTCTATTTCATTGATTGGTTTTGGTTTTGCGATCGCGCGATTTGGTATATTTCTGCAACAGCTGAATATTGCTATTACTCAACAAGAAACTCCGGTCAATCCATTATCCAACTCGGAAAATTTAGGTCTTGCTTTGGTAGTTTTTGGGATTTTGGCTGTTGCGTTAGCCGCATGGCGATACAACCAAGTTTTCTGGCAAATTGAACGAGCAGATTATAAACCAAATAGGTTAATGGTTTGGATAATGACCGGAGTAGTAATTGTTTTGGGACTTCTCAGTATTCCTTTGCTCTTAAGGCGCGATCGAGTTCCTCCTCGTTTTCCTGTTCCAACTCAACCACAATCCCGAAATTTGCAAAGATCAACTTTAAAGTTCAATCTTAAAAAGGGGGCAATTACTACTAAATACAAACAAATCTATTACAAAAAAATACCCGACTTGTTAAAAAAATTGGGAATCTGAGAAAAGTTTTAGGCGAATAGAATAGAGCCTCTGGCACGCCAAGGGCGAACGCTACTACACAAACTAAGTCTAAAAGAAAATCAATGGTTTTAACCCACGGAGGTGGGTTTTGACTGTGTAGCCGCGACTTCCAGTCGCCCGGTGAGTAATTTTTCAAACAACTTTTTACTTAGTATTAGCTTCAGAAATAACCGTTACACAAGCATTCACCAAAGGTAACAGCGGCCCTATTTGTTCTTGTCCATTCACTGCTAAATCGCTGTGACACAAATAAACTCTCTCGGATACACGAGACAATAAATCTGTCAAAATCCTTTGCAGTCTTTGTTCTTCTGCCAATTTCTCGTCTTCTGCTGTCCAAGGTTCGCCTAACCTATCTTGCAGAAAAAACGGCGCACCGAATAACGTCGCCGCGCCACCTTTGGCCCAAAGAGGTGAACCAGCATCCAGCCAAAAATGCCAACGGTGCGATCGCCTACTAGACCGATATTGAAATATAGTTGCTAAGGTGACGGCCTTTCTCGCCCCACCTATGGGACGCACGGGGTAAGGGTTGGCGGTGATTGTACCACGTCGCAGCAATTGAATGAATTCGATAATAGTTGTATGAGGCGTTGTCTCAACTGGGGCAATTTGTCGTAATCTGGTGTCAATTTCCCAGTAATGTTGGGCGGTTTCTAATAATTCCCGCAATGCTGCTAGTTGTTCGTAGGGGAGATTGCTACCATTCCACAAAAAACGTTGAATCGCTCTGTCTAACAAGGAAATGGGACTGGGAATTAACCGCAGTTCTTGTTGCGATCGCTGCTGTTCTAACCACTCCAGTATCTCATTATAAGCTGTAGTAGCCGCATAGCCGATTCTATCCCAACGCTCGAAGGCTGACACTGGTAGCAAGTTGGGGCGATCGGGATGGGGTACAAAGCAGTAATCTGCAATCAAACCAGCGCGTACCGGATCAATTTGAGTGCTGAGTGCTGAGTTGTGAGTGCTGAGTGAGGAGTTAGAAGTTAGGAGTGTGGGGTTTTCTGGTGGTTGTTGTTTCCTACTTAATACAACCAGCATTTCTGCGACGGCATCCCGGTCTACGAGTCGTCCCAAGCCGGGATAAACTAGCGCCAGCATGGTGAGTAAGGCGCGAATGACGGGTGAACTAATTAAGGGACGTTGGTCATTGAGCGATTCTACTTGGATGTTTTGCTTGATGAGGATTTCTACTAGAGTATAACGAGCGATCGCATCTAAACCTGGTGCAATAATCGCCACTTCTTCTGCTTGTACTTGCTGTGATTGGATGGCATTAGCAATTACCTCGGCTGTTTGGCGCAATAATTGAGCGCGAGAGGTGGTTTGAATGGAATGCACAATTTCAGGTAAACTTACCAGCACCATTGGTTCTGTGACTAATTCCACCATCTGTTTAGCTTGCTCTCCAAGAGACTCTGGAGGCGGCCCAGTCAAGATTTCTACCCGACAACGCTTTGCTAACCCTTCTAAATAAGTCGGATCTGCTCCCAATCCCAATCGCACTGCACCATCGGGATTGTAGCTAAAGGCCCCAATTGCCCCTTGATCTAATAGCAATTCAAACAAAAGACGCGCTACGCTAGGATAATCGTCAACATCATCCGCCAATACCGCCTGATAGCGTTTAGTTAAGTGCTGTTGGTAGTTGCGATCGCTTAATAAATATTGACTATAGAGTTCGGTAATAATGCCATAAGTTAGTAACCCCCTTTCTAAACACCAGTTACGCCAATCACTGAGCAAAGATGCCAAAAATTCCGGCTCTAAAGTTGTAGAATTTTCCCCCAGTCCCCTTGTCAAAATCTGGGCAATATCTTCGCAATGTACACCACTGTAAGCAGCTAATTGCAACAAGTCTAAAATGCGACGCACCAAGCGAGACTCATTCATTCCCGCAATTCGTAAAATTTCTTCGTCTAATTGGGAACGCCAGAGTTTGGTTGCTAATTCTTGTTCTGTTTCTGGTCGCAATCTTACCGGAAACTGGGCCTCTAGGTTCAATGAGTTAATTAACAGTGGCCAAAATAAAATAACTTCATCCTGGAAAAAACCTAGTGGTGTCTTGGCACGCACCGGATATTTCCCTAATGTTGATGTAACAATTATATCTCCTAGTTCTCGACGATTATCATCATTGGCAGCTAAGACTAAAACTCCTGGCTCTGTTTGTTTAAGATATAAAAATTCGGGTATGCGACCGCCTTTTTTACGTGCTTGGCTTTTAGTATAAAATGATTCACTATACTGCTTCTCAGGTTGCACCCAACTACAAAATTGCTCTACCAAACGAGCCGTCTTACCACTGCGACTAGTGCCAACAATCCAAACCGAATGAGAAACCACAAACTTTCTCCTTGTAGATTTGCTAGTATACCTCGTGCGTTAACTTAAGGTTAAGAATCACCAAACAATTCTGGATGATTGTTTCCAATGAAAAACTCTGTTTTTGGTCAAAAAATCTATTCGTTTTTACTTGATACTTATCGATGGTACTTACAGACTCCTGAACGTTCTTTAGATCAAGCTTACGATGCAGCATTAAAGATTCAGGAAATAGAAAATAAGCATTTTAATGGTAATAAAATAGACATTAACTCAACCATGTACAGTAACAGTGTCATGGATTATTTTCAGTCAGACTTAAAGAAGCTATTAAAAACTGCCAAAATGCGGCTTACAGAGTTTAGAGCAAGCCGTTGGTTTTTAGATGAAGAAGATCAACAAGCTGCCCAGAAAGCAGGTATAGAGCATCCCAGTCCTTCTTTAGTTTTGGAAAAGCTAAACTTTATCGATCAAGTTATATCCAAATACACAACAAGTGACAATCAAATAACTTCTAAAGCTTTAGTCGTCAAACCTCAAATACCCGTTAGCTCTGTAATATCTGATAACAATTCACTCAGCGTTAATACTCCAACCTTGCCACCCAAGTTACCAACTCAAGACTCGGATATAAAACCAAAATCTAAGCTAAAAGCTGATACGACAGGGGTTTTACCTCGCTCTATTTTAAGTACTATTAGTCGTCTGCAAGTTGAATTAGACCCTAATGCTGAAAAAGAAGTAATTCAGAATTTTCGTCAAACTCAAAGAAGAACAATAATATCTATTAGGTTTATTTTACTATTAATTATTGTACCACTACTGACGCATCAAATAGCAAAAGCTTTTGTAGTCGGCCCATCTGTTGATCATTTTAGAAGTGATGAAAGAATACAGATATTCCTCAACTCAGAAATGGAAGAGGAAGCACTTGTAAACTTGCAAAGATATGAAGAAAGGCTCAAATTTCAAAATCTAATTAGAAATGCTCCAGCGCTGTCCCCTGAGCAAATAGAAATTGAGATGAGAAATAAGGCTGTAGAGATAGCTGAAGAATTTCGCCGAGAAAGTTCTAATGCTATCAAAAATGTTTTTGCAGATGTCTTTTCAGTGGTTGCTTTTATCTGGCTTTTGCTTGTCAGCAAGTCTTCCATTGCTGTAATCAAAGATTTCTTTGATCATATTGTCTATGGGCTTAGTGATAGCGCTAAGGCATTTATTATCATTTTGTTTACTGATATATTTGTAGGATTTCACTCTCCACATGGTTGGGAAGTTCTTTTAGAAGGTGTATCACGTCATTGGGGATTACCAGCAAATCGAGATTTTATCTTCTTATTTATTGCTACATTTCCAGTGATTTTAGATACTATATTTAAATATTGGATATTCCGATATTTGAATCGGATATCGCCTTCGGCAGTTGCCACTTATCGGAATATGAATGAATAAGGGATTGGGAATTGGGGATTGGGAAATAAATTATTTGGTTTTTGAATTTGATCGAAGTGGGATAAGATCAAAGATTTTGAATTTTGATGAAAAATACACTTGCTGAGTTAGGGAAGTTGAGTAAATTTGTCGCCATCAGCTTACCTGTAGTTTTGTCAATTTTCTTGGTGCGGATGCAATCTTTAGCGGATCAGGAACTCAGTCCGCTAGAATGCCGTGTGAAAAAGTGGGATATACCAGTCTCATTGACTGGTGAAAATCAAAATGCACTTCCACAAAAGCAAAAAGTACCATTAATTGAGAGATTACCAATCACTTGTTGTCAAGGTGATACCTCTTGTTTGGATGAAGTTCTCTATGGAGAAATATCGGATAAAAAGGCGTTAGTGAGTGCGATCGCTCGGAGTCTCCAATATCTGCGAACGGCTAATGCTGCGGCTGCTTATCAAAACTATCCGGTGGCTGGGATTACACGCGATCGCGTCTTCAAAAGCTTGACAAGATTCCGCGAACTCTTACTAAAAACTAATTCTGCAACAGAATTACATCAAGCCATTGAGCGAGAATTTGTTCTTTATCAGTCAGTCGGTAACAACACCAAAGGTTCTGTATTATTCACCGCCTATTATGAACCACTTTACGCAGCCAGCCGCGTCCCGACAGCAGAATATCGTTATCCTGTTTATCGATTACCTCCTGATTTAAAATCCTGGCCTAAGCCTCATCCTACCCGCGAAGAGTTAGAAGGAGCAGATGGTTTACAAGGCGCAAAAGGTAAATTACGAGGATTAGAATTGTTTTGGTTCCGCGATCGCCTCGAACCATATTTAGCTCAAATTCAAGGTTCAGCAAAACTTCAGCTTCCCGATGGAACTCAGACAACAATCGGCTATGCGGGTAATATCGCTTATAACTACAAAAGTATTGGGCGAGAATTAATAGATGATGGCAAATTACCGCAAGAAGGTGTAACTATGCCAACTATTCTCGATTATTTTCAAAAGCATCCCCAAGAATTAGATATTTATATTCCGCGCGATCGCAGTTTTGTTTTTTTTCAAGAAAACTACGGTCAACCAGCCCAAGGTTCTATCAATGTACCACTCACAGCAGAGCGTTCTATCGCTACAGATAAATCTCTCATGCCTCCTGGTGCTTTAGCGTTGATTCGCGCTTCTATTCCCTTTGCTAATCCTACCGGAATGGAGGAGCAGATTATTAGCCGTTATGTCCTTGACCAAGATGCCGGCGGTGCAATTAAAGGTGCAGGTAGGGTAGATTATTTTTTAGGTACTGGGAAAATAGCAGGCGATCGCGCCGGTGTCACGGTCAGCAATGGACAATTATTTTATTTATTACTCAAATCCAAAAATTAAACCCACTCGCATTTTGATACTAAAATTCCCGACTTCTCTAAAAAAAGCCGGGATTCTTCTTAGCCTTTCGGCATTAATGAAACGCTTGGGGTAATTACGAATTACGTACAGCCCTTTGGGCATGAAAACCGCGTAGCGTGCCGGAGGCTCTATTACGAATTACGAATTACGCCTCTATCTCCATCTCACCATCATCATCGTCATGATCATAAGGAATATCGTCAAGGTCGATCATTTCTGAAATTTCTTCTACTTCAGTTAAATACTCAGATTCTTGATGTTCACGCTCGATTAGACGACCGGTTGACTTTAGCCATTCCAAAAGAATAAATTCATTACTTGTACGAATTACAGGCGCTCGTTGATTACGAGGTTCTTCACGCAAAGGACTTGTAGGCATAAAAAAAACTCACTTTGAATTATGGGACACTGTACAAAAATAAAAAATTGTACATTTTAGGTGAAAAAGCTTGTTATCCAAGACTTTTCTGAACAGATGAAATATTAACTATTGAGTTTTTTATTCCCTTGTCCGTTTACTTACTTACCATTAAAATGTCTTTGCGTCAGTCTTAATCATAAACCTTCAAGCAGACGCAATCTCACAAAGCAGTTGGTAGCTTGGCGATAGTTTCATACATATCAGAAGGTAATGCAGACAATCTGTTCGCTACAGCGACTGCATCGGCTAAGTTGCTAAATTGACACCGGACAATCTCTTGTCCATTTCCTGAAGGGAATCGCTTTCTAGCTTTGTTAGCTACAGCACAAATAATCGCTAAAGCTTTGGCGAACCCGTCTTTTGTCAAAATTGTTTCCTGAGCAAACCCTTCAACAGGGATAAGGCAAACCTCAAACCGATAGCCAGGTCTAGGAGAAACAGCTATGTCGATATACGGTTTATCTTCTTTTCTGATTCTGCGTAAATACTTGGCTGTGGAATTAGTATCATGCAAATCAGTCCCAAGGGCGTAAGTAAAGAAACAATCTTCTGTAAGCGACTCAGGACGGGTAATTATATCCGTTGGCATAAATTAAACTACTAACCGTATATTGTCTGGGTTTGTGACACACTAAACTTGTCCGTCATTTCTAGCACATTTTTTGATAGTTAAGAGGTATCAATTTTAGCCAAGGTATTGCAATACAGTTCTGCTCACTAAAAGTTTCAATTTTTGCAATAGTGAAAGACTCTTATCCGTAAAGGATGTATTGGCAATATAAATCGATACAAAACACCTCCAGAATCAAAGTTTGTAGAGATTTAGATTCGGAGAGGTGTCTATATAGTCAGTTACATAACCGAAAATATTTCTCAACTGTTTAATTATAACATACTTGGCGCTCGAACTTTTTTCAACTATTCTGACCGATAGATATTAGACTAGCAACAATACTAAGGCGATATTCAATTGTGACTTTTAACTAACTAAATATTTGGCTCGCTAGTTTCAATTTTTACCATAAGAGTTAAGAGAAGAGGGAAAATACTTACGAACTTGTAGCGTTCAGATAACTTAAAATATGGCATGATTAGATATAGATATCTAAATAAGACGCGTGTATTAAATATTACTAGTTCTGGCAAGTTTTACTTGTATAATATAGTTTTTGGCAACTGAAAAACAGAACTAAAATATAGTCCCAAAAATAATCTGCTATTTCCACTAAATTTCCCAAACTCTAGTTGAAGCAAAATCTGTCTCAAGGCTGTAGGAGTTCTACTTTGAGAGTCAAAACCTGGTTTATCAAAGTACATATAGTGGTTTTTAAAGAAATATTAATATTTTGTTAACTTAATTATAGTTATATATATAATTTAAGACTTTAATTCTTAGCTCAGAAAGAGATTTGATTAAAAAGAAATGTTAATTCATGTTAAATTGATTTGATTGTTGTAAAATTTTAGACAAGCAACACTCAAGTACATCATAGGAAAATTAGCAAATGTTTAGACAAAGTTCTCACAAGAGAAACTTTTTCAAAGCTTTAACTGGTAGCGCTGTCAAAGGATCTCATAAGTTAAGACTGGGGCTTAAATCTAGCTTATTTATTTTAGTTGAATCTATACCTTTTTTGATTGCTTGTGCTGTACTTGTAAGCGTTATCAGCCTAAAAAGTCCTATCCTGCTTTTTTGTTTACTAGTTGGTAGTTTAATCGCAGTCATTACCCAGCAAATTGGGCAACAGTTGCATTTACCCAGGCGATCGCTAATAATATTACAAATTTTAGCAGCAGCCGTTATCCTGAGTTTATATTGGTTAGACTATTTTGCAACCCCCGCACAAGCACAGTTTTTTGGGGAAGCTGAAAGGTTTTTCAAAAGAAACTTAGGTGGTGCAGCAACAACTGGTGGTGGTAGCGAGACAGCAATAAGTTTGATATTTAATGTGTTGCGGGCGATTTACTTACTCTATATTGCAATCTCTCTTGTTGGTGTGATTAACGCAGTGCGTAAAGATGAAGATTGGCAAAGCATTGCCAGAACTCCCCTATTAGTCGTTGTTGCTGTTACTATTGCTGATGTACTCACACGCTTTGTAATTGGCCCACAGCAGCAGTAAATAAATCAGATATTTCAAATGTCTCAAGAGCGGGAACAAGAATTTCGTCCAGTAAATCAGGTTCTAGGAAGCCAACCTTCTCTAGGGCCAATCCCTGCCGATCAAATTCTTCCTTGGACGGTAATCGCCTTAGCCTCCTACTTTATCATCAATGGAATTTTTGGTGGTCTTTTCCAAGAAGAGTTTCAAAAGTGGTTGTGGACAATATTAATGACTGGTTGGGGAATCGGAACTTGGTGGATTTTAACTGGTGGTAGGAGTTGGAGTTTTTTAAGTAAATTTATTGGCGTTCCCGCTTGGACAAGAGGCTTTGCTCGTTATCAAAGCTTATTGGAAGTTAACCATGAAGCAAAAAATCGGAAAACAAAGCGTCGGCATCGCCGGAAACGAAAGTAGATTAACACCATTTGAAGATGCCTTACACTTGGCAACAATGTTACGTGTCGCCATGAATGGACGCGATGTTGGCGCGTATCTTTTGACAAAAGGTACTCAAAGAGATCGGTTTTGCTTTGTTTTTGGTTTTGACTGTAAGGGAATTCATACCACTTTAAGACCCGAACAAATCGATACACTTTTTAATAACATTGAAGCTGGATTAAAAGATATTCCTAGCGGTGAAAGAATGACACTGCATTTAGGATCTTTTAGTTCGGACAAAGAGCGCCAAAAAGAATTATCATCGCTCATCAGAAATGCGCCATCACGAGATATCAAATATTTGTTGATGGCAGAAAGAGCCAGAGTTAAAGAACTGACTATTTCTGGTATTCGCAAACCAAAATTTTTACGGATTTATGTAACTTACACCATTGAATCTAACTCGCAACATGCAGATGATTGGATAGAGAAGCTTTTAGTCAAAGCCGAATCATGGTGGTTGAAATTCAAAAATGAACTCTCAGAGGTAGAAAATCAGCGCATCGAAACCCTAATCGGCAATGCTTACAAGCAGGGTTTTCTGCGATGGGAACAAATATTATCTAACCAAATGGGGTTGGATGTAAAACCTTTGACAGCTGTGGAACTCTGGGAAGGCATCTGGAAAAGGTTTAATGATACGCAGCCAATAGAGATTCCCCAGTTAATGACTTTAGATGAACAAGGATTGCACGAGGAAGTTAATTCAGATTTAGCTAGTAGTAAATTGCTGATAGACAATATCCACGGCACAACTTTGCTGATGGAGTCTAGCGTACCTTGTGCCGATCGCCGTTGGGTTAATGTTAACAATCGTTATATTGGCGTAATGTCATTTCTGGAAAAACCCGGAGGCTGGCCAAATAAATCTACTCAACTACGCTATTTATGGGAACTATTAGCGAGAGAAACAGTAGTAGATACAGAAATTTTTTGCGAATTGACTGCTGCAAATCCAGCATTAGTAAAAACTACTTTGCAACGAGTGCTGAAGCAGTCAAACATGACGACAATCTTGGCTCAAGAAAAAAGCAAAACAATTGATGTCAACGCCCAATTAAAGTTGAAGAAATCGGTAGCAGCACAAGAGCAATTATATGAAGGTGCAGTCCCGATTTATACTAGTATCGCAATTTTGGTGCATCGTCCAACTGTAGAAAAGTTGGATGAGGCAACAAGATACATCGAAAACTGTTTTCAACGTCCAGCCAGGGTAATTAGAGAAGTTGAGTATGCTTGGAAAATTTGGCTGCAAACTCTACCGATAGTTTGGGAAGGTTTATTAGCAACTCCCTTTAACCGTCGCCAGCTATATTTAACAAGTGAAGTTCCCGGATTAATGCCTTTAGTTTTAACTAAAAAAGGTGATAAACAAGGCTTTGAATTGATTGCCGAAGAAGGCGGAACACCGATACATTTAGATTTGTTTAATCAACACAAAAATTTAGCCTTATTTGCGACAACTCGTGCTGGTAAATCGGTGCTGGTATCAGGGATTTTAACTCAGGCTTTGGCGCATGGCATTCCTGTAGTGGCGTTAGATTTCCCTAAACCTGATGGGACATCGACTTTCACAGACTATACAGAGTTTATGGAGGGGAATGGAGCTTATTTTGATATTTCCAAACAATCGAATAACTTATTTGAACAACCAGATTTACGATCGCTAGAACCAGAACAACAGCGCGATCGCTTCAACGATTATACCGCCTTCCTAGAATCAGCCTTAATGACAATGGTTTTAGGATCATCAACTGAAAGTCAAATTTTATCGCAAACCGTGCGATCGCTGCTCAACCTAGCTTTAGAAGCCTTCTTTAGAGATGAGGGCATCAGAGAGCGATATCGGCAGGCGATGGCGGGAGGATTTGGCACTCTGGCTTGGCAAAAAACCCCTACTTTAAAAGATTTTCTCTATTTCTGTTCACCAGAACACTTGCAGCTAAGTTCTTTAACTGGCAGAGTAGAAGATGCTCTGAGTCAAATTCAGTTGCGCTTAAGGTTTTGGCTTTCTAGCCGCGTAGGGCAAGCTATTTCTGCACCATCTAGCTTTCCTACCGATGCACAACTTTTAGTTTTTGCTCTCAGGAACTTATCAGATAGTGAAGATGCAGCCGTATTATCTTTGAGTGCCTATTCAGCCGCACTACGCCGCGCATTAGGTAGTCCAGCCTCTATATTCTTCATTGACGAAGCACCAATCTTATTTGAATTTGAGCAAATCTCTGATTTAGTTGGCAGAATTTGTGCCAACGGCGCTAAAGCCGGTATCAGAGTTATCTTATCAGGACAAGATCCTGATACCATTGCCAAATCTAAAGCTGCATCTAAAATTTTGCAAAACTTGACAACCCGATTGATTGGACGCATTCAGCCAGTTGCAGTAGATAGTTTTGCAGATATCTTAAAATATCCCCGCAATATTATTTCTCGCAATGCCTCAGAAAGCTTTTTTCCGCGCAAAGAAGGCGTTTATAGCCAATGGCTGCTAGATGATAACGGGATTTATACATTCTGCCGTTATTATCCAGGTTACGAACAATTGGCAGCAGTTGCGAATAACCCATCTGAACAAACTGCACGTAGCAAAATGATGCAATCTCATCCTGATAAGTATGAGGCGATTTCTGCATTTGCCCGTCAGTTAGTGGCTACTTTACGTAGTAGTTAATCTGATTCTATAAAGTGATTTAAAAGACTTCAAAGACCAAACTTTTGATTTACTACTTAATCTCATCTACCTTTTTAGGCATAGATATATGCGAAAAACTACCATTTTCACTCTTACATTGCTATCCCTGACAATCATACCAGCGATCGCACAAGTTCAGACGGGCGGATTAGGCCAGGTTTGGACTGATTTTCAATCATATTCCACAGATTTGCAAAACTACCTTCAATCTAATCTGAGCAACACTGTAGAATCACAAAGTCAAAATGCTCTGATTAATGCCAGGGGAGAATTGAATATACCTAACCCTGTTGCTGCGGGAAAACAAGTTCGTGATGATTTTATTATCTACTCAAGATCGGATAAGTTTGAAAATAATTCCGTCGTGCGTGGAAATTTAATTGGTAATGAATTCAATCGTGTAATTACCCGTGGAGCAGCAGAAGGTGTTCTCGGTGAAAATGGACAAATTCGGTCAAAAGCAAAGTTAGAAAATATTCAACAAGCTATTGAGCAGGTTACAAATGTCAACAATAATAGTGATTTAGATACTAAGGTTGACGAATATATTAGTAAAATTTCAAGTATCATCAACCAAACAAACCCTGTTATAAGTAACGCAGAAAAATTACTTACTCAGGGTTTAGGTGCATTGCTAACTGCTAACCAAGAAACACTTAAAATCCAAAAAGAGCAGATAAAAATTGTTGGCGAATCTTACGCAAAATCTACGCAATTAGAGCAGTCTTTGCAATATTCAAACTTAAACTTAGCAACCATTTCTCAACAAACAGAAGAAGCAAATCGCGCTCGGAGAGTAGAGACATCTACAGAGGCGGCAAGACTTTTACGAGCTACTTCTCAACTAGATTTATTTGGAAGAGAAGTTAATCAGTAAGATTTCATGATAAAAGCATTCTTATTTCGTTGAGATGCAGCATAAAGTTAAATCGGCGGTTAAAAACAAAGTGAATTTAATTCCTTTAAGAAACGCCTCATATCAACAATGTTGTTACTCTGCGATCGCAAAAAATTAAAAACCATTCAATAAATCAAAATGCAACTTGCTATTCAACTAATTTTTGCCCAAGTAGGCATTGATGAAGTTCTCGATAATGGTGTCGCAACTTCCCAAAGCATTGCTGTAGGTTGGGATCAACAATGGCTAGATTTATTACAAAATAATACTAGTAATAACTTGTATGGAGCTATAACAAACCTGGGTATTTTTTTTGCAGTCGGAACGTTGTTATTTTTTATGCTACAATTTCTGAAAGATTTAATATCCTACGAATATAGCCGTCCAATATCAGCTTTGATTTGGCCTTTTCTAGTGGTAATCCTATTAAGTAATTCAGGTAATGGAAGTATCCTTTCTAATCTGACACTGGGAGTAAGAAATTTTTTAAACACTGTGAATCAGCAAGTAGTGGTATCCGCAGATGCAGACAAAGTGTATCAGCAAGCACTGAATATGAGTATTGCTGAAGACATAGCTGGTTCTTTGCTACGTCCTTGTCAATCACTAACTGGCGAACAACAAAGTCAATGCTTTGTCAATGCTGCTGAAAAAGTCAATATTCTCTGGCAGAAATATAGAGATACTTATGGAAATAGAAGCTGGATAAATAGAATGCAAAATAAGGTAGATAATATTAGATATGGCACTGGCATTGTATCAGAAGCGTCTTTTAATTCCTTGTTAGGTTCTACAGTCCAAACGAGCATCAAAAACTTTTTAGTTTCCTTGCAATATGCCTTTCAAAACTTGATAGAAGCTACTATGTTGCTGATAGCAGCTTTAGGGCCAATAGCTGTAGGTGGTTCTTTACTACCTGTAGCTGGGAAACCGATTTTTGCATGGCTGACTGGATTTTTATCTATGGGAATCGCTAAGATTTCATTCAATATTATTGCTGTGCTAACTGCCGCAGTTATTGTCAATGGGCCAGGTCAAGATGTTAATGTTGATCCAGACTTAATGTGGTTCATAATTTTTCTGGGAATTTTAGCACCAGTTTTATCGATACTTGTGGCTGCTGCTGGCGGTTTTGCTGTTTTCAGTGCTATCAGCAATACGGCTTCTCTAGTTAAGGAAAGGATATAAGATAATTCAAATCATCATATATAATAGCTGAAGTTTTTTGGAGGAGGAAATGAGTAAATGGTGCGTTTACTAGAAAAAAGACAAAAAACGGGAAGTGTTTTGACAGTTTTTGCGATCGCTACCTTTGGTTTACATATATTAGTTTTACTTTTCTTCATACTTCAAGGCATAAATATTCGTCAACTCAGCCTAAGAAAAGCTCCCAACTTTGTACAATTAATAGATGGTAAAGCAGTAGCTGATATTAATGATTTAGAAAGAGAACCAGAAGCAATTCGCCGATTCATCAGCAAAACGATGATATCAATGTTTAGTTGGTCTGGAACCTTGCCAGCACAAAGTATCGAAGAAGTTGCCAACCCAAAAACAGATTTAGGAATTTCGATTAGAACACCTCAAGGCAGTAGCCAAAAAATTAGTACCAGCAGTTGGATAGCTAGTTTTGCTTTATCAGAAGACTTTCGCAAAGGTTTCTTAGGCACAGTTGCAGAAATGACACCGCCAGAAGTTTTTTCTGAAAATCCAACCCTTGCTATGACATCACAATTAGTTATAAAGCGAATTTATCCACCAAAACAAATTGCCCCAGGTAAATGGCGAGTGGGTATGGTAGCCGACTTAATTCAAAAAAAACGAATTGGTGATACGAGACTCATAACTCCTTTTAATAAAGATTTGCTTGTTCGTGCCACAGATTATTTTGCTAACCCCCAAGTCGGCAATAGCACCGCTTTACAAAAAGCAATTTATAGTACTAGGGCTGATAAATTAGAAATTTATGAAATTCGTAATTTATGTTTGCTAGATGACTACAATAATTTGAATGAAGAAAACTTAAAAGAATGCGGAAGTAGAGGTGGTGGTAGCTTTATAAGATAATAAAATAATAATTTTATTGAGAGCCAAATTTTATATAACAAATAAATTATTCATGCAGTTACTTAAACCAGAACATAAGAAAAATAACCCTTTACCAGTCTTGGCAGTAGGAACATTTGGGTTACATCTGTTTAGCTTGCTATTACTAATGTTTAACGGGTCTATGTTACAACAGCTAGGTCAGAAACTTACACCTCGAAGTTTAGTACAACTTGTTGACGGTCGCGTGATCACGGTAGACCCTCAACAAAATTTAGAGCGACAACCAGAGACTATTCAGCGCTTTGTAGGTGAAGCTATGAGCCTAATGCTTACTTGGTCACAACAGCAGCCACCAACTCAAGTCTGGGAAGTTAGCTCCCAACTGGTAGCCGATGATTTTAAACAAAAACTTAAGTCAGAAATTACTAATTTAGATCCAGATAGCCAATTTGAAAATGTTACTAGAGGAAACGAGAATGTATTAGTCATACAAAAAGTTTCCCAACCTACCAAAATAGGCGATGGAAAGTGGAAAGTGGAGATACTGGCCAATCAACTAATTTTTAGCGGGTATGATAAGTTGGGAAAATCAGTTTCCTTTAATAAACAAATTCTAGTCAGAGCTATAGATGAACCAGCAACTTCACTCCCGAATGCAGCACTTCCATCGTATTTCGCAGCTTACCGCCTCGGTGAAGCCAGATTAGAAATTTATAATGTATGTGAAATCCAAGATAAAAATTGTTCTGGTAATCCAAACCAAGCTCTACCATGACTAGATATTCAGTCCCCGCAGAAACTCCTCCACAAAATCTATTTACTCTAACTACCGACGATAGCAAACTAGAATCCGCAGAATCTTTTGATTGGGAATCACGGATGGCAAGGTTGGTGGGCTTTGAAGAAGAATCCTTTTTTCCCGATACCCAACCATCAGAAGACTCTGCAACACCACAACCATCACTTTCTGAACCACAATCTCAACCGCAAGAAGTTCAGACTAAAGAACCCCTATCATCTAATCCCTTTGCAAAATTGGCCTTGGTGGGGGCTACTACCTTGGCTATAGTTTTGGTGGCTGGTGTGTTTTTGTCCCAACTGATGAACACTAGCAGTCAAAAACCCAGAACTATTGTTTCTCCACCAGCGCGGGAGCAGCCCACCGATGAATCTATCTCTCAACAGCTAGCAAGCGAAGTAGATACCCTTAAAACGAAGTTGGCCTTAACTGAACAAGCAGAGTCAGTCAAAGCCGCCCAACAAAAGCTCAGAATAGCAAAATCAACGCCTACAGTAGCCGTACAAGCAGAACCATTAGTTTCTTCCAGAGGTAGACCAAGAGTGATACCAACACCCCCACCAACAGCTTACGTACCTCGGACAGTCACAGTCGAGCGCATCGTTAAAGTACCTGTTTCTCAACCTTTGCCGATACCCCAGCTACCAGTTGTAAAGCCAGACATTCAACCAGTGGTTAATGTAACTCCACCATCTCCACCATCTCCACCATCTCCACTTGAAGAATGGGCAAGGTTAGCGAAATTAGGTAGTTACGGTCAAGTCAATGTCACCGCTCAACCTAGTAATGTGGCATCTGCTACTTATGCACCTCCAAAGGATACCCAGGTGCAACAACAACAAAGCCCACAACCGGCAACTCCTGCTCCTGCGGTTAGTCAAGTGCAACAGCAGGGGCAAAAATCTGTAGCAGTAGGGACTAGCGCCAAAGCTGTGTTGGCAACAGCAGTATTTGGGGAAACGACTAGAGGAAAGAATGATGAAACAGACGAAGCGAAAAACGTATTTGTGATCCGGTTGAAAGAACCGCTAAAATCTACGGATGGTAAGATTGCTGTACCAGCCAACACCGAATTCTTAACTGAGGTTCGTTCCCTTTCCGAACAAGGTCTTTTGCAGATGAACGTGGTCAAACTTATCTCGCAAAATAATGGCAACCTTACAGAACAGAGCTTACCCAAAAATGCAATTATTATTCGTGGTACCCAAGGGAAACCTTTGATAGCAAATAAATTTCCTGGTAAAAGTTCATCTATAGCATCAATGGATGTAGGATTATTTGTTTTGGGAGGTATTAGTAAAGCAGCAGAGTTAATAAATCGTAGTGATACTGAACTCCAACCAATTACCACACAGACTACCGACCAAGACGGTAATTCAAATGGCACCACTACAACTCTTACTACTGTTACTAGGAATAGACGCAACCTTGCGGCTGGCGTTGTGGAAGGTGGTCTAAATTCTGTAGTACCCCAAATTTCACAACGTAATCAACAAGCGATCGCCCAAATGTCTCAACCAAGCAATGTCTGGTTTTTGCCAGCAGGTACAAATATTGAAATATACGTTAATCAAGTAATGCAGTTTTAAGAGCTAAAACTGATACCAATTTTAGATTTTTGATTTTTGATTGGGTAATGGTAATTGGAAATTAAGTAGGTTGGCTCAAATAAATCTAAACTATGTAAAAAATCGAAACCCTTGCGATTGCTACCCTTCTCTACGAGAGGCTGCGCCAACGGGAACGGGAACGCTCTGCGAACACTTCGGGTTGCTCCCTTTGCAATGACATAGTATAAATTTTTCCACCCAGGTACTTAGTTTTCTATCTTTCTCATATAAGTAACCACACAAAATTAATTACAGTCATTGCGAGCGAAGCGAAGCAATCGCAAGGGCTGGGATTGCTTCATTTCGCTTCGCTACATTCGCAATGACATTGTGTAATTAATTATGTTTAACTACTTATCTTTGTTTTGTCTACCATTTTCCCCATTTGCAACCATGAAAAAGAATACTAAATTGTCAGGAAATACCCTAAACAATTCTTATTTCCTACCTATAGCTTCCTTAATTTTCTCGGTTGCTATGTTATTGGTGGTAGGCCGCGCTGTAGCTAATAATGCTGTTCTGCGTTCCATGTTTTCCTGCCAAGCACAAGGTTTAGGGGGAGTAATACCTACTATTGATGTGTCGTATCAACAAGGAACAAACTTAAGCTTTATCCAGGCTGGAGAAGTAATTAAAAAAGTTTGGTTAAACGATCCATCACAGGTAATTATGGATTTTGATGGCCCAGTATGTATGCAGTTTGGTGCGACACCTAATACTAATACAGAAGATTGCAAAAATTCAGCTGCCAATGTCATTCAACTCAGACGAATAAAAAAACTGAATATTCCTGGACTTCCTACCACTAGCAATACACTTTTAACAGTTGTTACCGAAGGGCAAGGTAAAAACAAGTTGTATACTTTTCGAGTCCTATATGGAACAGGTAGCCCTGATTATCACACTTTAGCTATTTTTCCCGATCCTGCTGGTAAAGAAGCCCCTTGTATAATACAACGTTAATAATATAACGAAAGCACCCGAAGACAGCGAAGACGACGCAAGTTTCCTTCCAGCTTTTGAAAACGTCATAACCCAGCCATATCGCCTTACTCAGACCTTTGCAGCCGCCATCTTTATAATTCTTCAGATAAAAACCAACCATAAATTCCAAATCTGTGTAAATATAAAGAAAAGCTTAAGAGGTTACAGGCTCATGGTAACAGCAAAAATGATGCAACAGCTTTGGGCTGTAATCGAGTCTACCCAAGTCAACACCCTGCTGCATTTTGACGATGCTGCTTTAGTACAATTGCTCCTCCAGCAGGTAAAAGCGAAGCAGGTAATTGATGCCCAGGCAGATAGCAGCCTCAATACTTACATTAAATCTAAACTGCCTCTCATTCGTGATACGGCTGAAGGTCGGTTATCCTTCGGGCAAGGCGGCAATCATTAAGACGAAGAATAGATTGCTCACTGCCAAGCATACGCTCAGAGTTCAAACAGTTGAATATTATGAATCACTGGCTAGTAATTGCCCTAGTAGCTTATCTCATTGGAGCAGCGATTGAAGGGGTAACTACAGCCAGTCAGCTATCTCATTCAGTGCCAGAATTAGCTAAAAGCACACAAGATCACTCTTCAGAGTCTGCCACTGAGTCTAGTTCGACTTGGCGAGTTGTGGCCGCCATTGCCTCAGTAAGTATTTGTGGAGCTTTTTTGTGGCCTTGCCGCCTTTTCCACCGTTTAATTAAAGGCAAAGTTAGTCATTAGTCATTGGTCATTAGTCATTAGTTTAAGAGATATCACGTCTACCTAACGGCTTGCTCAGGGCGAGGTAGGTAGGTACTAAAAAATCTTTATCCGTTTGCAGTTAGTCAATCATGCAGTTTCTTCTGGTGTCGCTACATTTTGTCCAATCTTTGGCTCAGTACCAGCAAGCAATCGTTCAATATTAGTGCGATGGCGCAAAATCACATATAGCCCACCCGCAATACCAAACAGAATATAGGGTAACGGTTGATGCAAAATTACCATGAAAATGGGAACTGCGATCGCACCTGTAATTGAACTCAAAGAGACAATCCGCGATATCGCTACGACGACGGCAAACACACCGGCTGTTGCTAAACCTACCTGCCAACTCATGGCCAATAAAATCCCCAAGCTGATAGCAACAGATTTACCACCGCTAAAGCCCAAAAAAATCGATTTACTATGTCCCAGAATGGCAGCTAACCCAACTAAAGTTATAAGCCACGGTTGCCACATCTGCGCGTCTACACTTGGGGGGATAAAATTTTGACTAGAAGCGAAATTGAATAACCAGTAAACTAGAGCGATCGCTAATACTCCTTTTAAAGCATCAAGTACTAAAACGAATGCTCCTGGCCCTTTCCCCAAGGTTCTGAGTACATTAGTTGCGCCAGTAGAACCTGAACCAACTTCCCGAATATCAATACCTTTTAACTGCTTCACAGCAATGTAGCCAGTGGGAAAAGAACCCAGCAGGTAGGCTATGACCACAATTGCTGCACATCCGCTTAACCAAATAGTCATAATAAAATTCAAAATTCAAAATTCAAAAAAGTCAAGAGTAATATCTCTTGACCAATTCCCAATTCCCAATAACTAATTAAAAATCATCATCATAGTTTCTCACGGTTTTGGGGTCAGGAGCAAAGGCTAACCACAGAGGAAATTGCAGTAGTGACAAACTGATTTGCTCCTCTGAATCGTCAATGATAATTAAGGGCAGTTGATTGGCTTTTGTCAATCGGTCTGCTTTTTGAGCCAGAGCATCAGATGCCTCAAATAATACCACACCCCGGTCTGGGCCGAAATCTGGGCGACCTATTCCTAGACAGTCTTGCAAGCCACGCCGCCATTCGCCTAATCGCTCCGGTGTATTAGCTAAAACTAGAGTACGGACGCGATCGCCATACAGCTTGTGTAATATCGAAATTGCAGCTGAGGCAATCAGAATATTCTGTAAGCGGCTACCCATTGTCCGTAAACCACCCCGTCCCCCTTGGGTAAAAAACCAGTTGGAGACTCGTTCTGCATGGATTGGTTCAAAAGTACGACGAAGTTGCCAGGCTGGGCCGTAATAATCTGGTTTATTACGGTATTGGTCGATTAGGCGGCGAATTTGCTTTGTAGTGTCTTGAAACTGTTGCTGGGCAAATTGTGGTATTCCAGATTGGGGTTCAACTGGTTTAACCTCTTTCACAGATGGTTTTTCGCGTTCTACTACAGTTGGTGTTAGTTGCAACTGTTCAGCTGCAACAGCCAAATCCTGTAAGCTACCTGTGAGATAGTCTTTAAAACCCTGCACCCGAATTGCCAAATCTTGGGATGTACCAGCAAAAGTGGTTCGCATCTCATTGCGAATACGTTCTTGGCGGCGTTCTAGTTGTTCTACAGAAATTTGCAGGGTTTGTTTGCGTTGTTCCAACTGCACCAAAGACTCTTGCACAAGTCGTCCTAGTGAGGTTTGGGTTTCGCTAACTTGTGTTTGAAGAGTTTTGTAAGAAGCTTGCAGCTTGGCTATTTCTTCCTTGAGAGCCGCTTCAGTACTCTGCAATTCTGCCACTCGCTGCTCTGCTTCTGCATATAATGATGATCCGATTTCTGACCCCAGTGCGGTATTTTCCGGTTCCGACTGCGCTATCAACTCGCCATTTGAATTTTTTGTTAGCTCTACTGTAGTATCTACCACTTCTGCATTGGAGATGAGTGGCTCAAAAGTTGCGTAGTCTTCTGATGAGCTAACGCCTCCCGTTTCTCCCACTGACTCAACAGATGGATTGACTGGATATTCAACCGCATTATTTTCTTCTTGTTTTTCTGCCAACCGCTCATCAATTGGTTCTGGGGTTTGAGATGCCTCTGGGTTCATAAACAATAGTGTAATTCCTATGACGCGAATAAATAACTTTCAGAAATATTACAATCGAACTGCCATAAAAGTCGTGAGTAATGAGTGCTGAGTTATGAGTTTAGATCAAAACGACTCAGCACAGATGGCACTGATCCTAATTCTTTGTGAAGCTGCACAAAATCAAGCTTGGTAAGACTTGGGGATTTTGCCCCAAGTTCTGTAATCGGTATCAGCACTAAATACGCGGACAACGTTGTTCTAAGCAAGTTTTCAAGGCGTTGGGATCAAATAAAATCGGCAAAAAGTGAATGCTTTTAATTTCTTTAAAGTAAAACAGGATGGGGACTCCATTCCAGAAGATTCGCCAGTTTTGCCATTCCTGGTAGGGAAAGCGCCGAATCAACTTTTCGCCTCTGTAAATATCTAAGTCGGTGACGGTAAATTGCAACCGCAGCGTTAACGCCTGAAACATGAGAAACAAACCAAACAGTGTGAAAACAGAGCCTATCCACGGTTGTACTAACAGTAATGGAATAGCGGCAATCACCAACACTATAGGTATATTGTAACTAGGCTTGAGTTCCACAGTTGATGTGGAGTTAGGAGCAAATGAACTGGTCACAGTCTTAAATCCTGCTTTATTTATTAGTAGGCATATCTCCTATTTTAGGAGTCACGAACTAGTAGTGAGGAATTCGGAATTTTAACTCATAACTCTTAACTCCTAAATCTTAATTTTTATCAGCCACTCAAGAATGCACTGCCAAGCCCCTGAAACATTAACCAAGAAAGAAAAAAGTTGATCACAAATATAATCAGTAAGGCAGTCACAACAGCAGTTGTAGTTGACTGTCCTACACCTTTGGCTCCTCCTGTTGTTGTTAACCCCCAACTGCAACCTACTATGGCGATTAAAATGCCAAAGCAACACGCCTTAATCATGGCGCTAAAAATATCCCAGATACCAAGAAAGTTGCGGGCTGAGTCTAGAAATACCGTATCAGATAGGTTGTAGATATTTGTCGCAACTAAGAATCCTCCGAACATTCCTGTCACCAAAGATAGGAGGGTTAAAATCGGTAACATTAAACAGCAAGCAATAACGCGGGGAATAACTAGGTAATCGATAGGATCTGTTTTTAACATCAACATGGCATCGATTTGTTCTGTGACTCGCATAGTGCCAATTTCGGCTGCAAATGCAGAACCGACTCGCCCCGCCAAAACCACTGCTGTCAACACAGGAGAGAGTTCTCGTGTCAACGCTACAGAAAGCACCCCGCCGATAATGTTTCCTGCGCCAAAGTTGATAAACTCCCGCGCCACTTGAATGGTAAACACCGCGCCGACGAAAATAGCCGTCAATAGGGCAATAAATAAAGAATCTGGCCCAACTGCTGCCATTTGTTCTAAAGTGTTGCGTCGGTGTATTCTGCCTTTCAATAGGTGAACTAGGACTTGCCCACCCAGAAAAATCGCTGCCAGCAATCGCTGGCTCCATTCTCCTAAACTGGATTTGGATGTAGTCTGGTTCAATGTTCTGTAGCTAACTCGGTAACTGCCTTAAGAATAGCGGAAGTCAATGGGATGGGGAATGGGGAATTGGGAATTGGGAATTGGGAATGGGATTTATAACTCATTTCTCTTATGCCCCTGAATGTAAAGAGGGCTGAATATTAACTTAGATTAAAGATGCTCTCAGAAAAAAAAGCTATTATTAAACGTGCTGCAAACCAATGAATAGATGCTAATCTTGAACAAAAGCTTATCGTGCAAGGGTTTGACAGATTTAAGTAATTCTGGAAAGCCCCAGCACGTGCTGTAACTAGTAACCGCTTCTTTTAATGAAAACTTAAGATTTTTGACAGATTGTCTACTTAGGAGCGATCGCACGTATTGTAGAAAATGACAAACCGCTATCTCGCTAGCGTCATCTCTACTCACGGAGTTTGTCCTAAATGACTATTTTCGTTAACTTTCTCCGCTCTTTACTACTTACAATCGTTTTTAGTTTTGTCGCTCCCATCTTCCTCGTTGGCGGTGGAATGCTCTTTTTATCCATCATCGGCTCTTTTCCCGGCTTACAAGAGTTAAGCGAAGCGATCGCTACTCAAATTATGCATTTTCTCACCATTTTTGGCAGTGGAACTCCCCTACATGGATTATTTGTCATTAGCTTGACCTGTAGTTTCGTCGGGGCACTGTTTGATACGTATGTTTGCTATAGGTATCAAATTTTACGGATTGATTCTTAGGTAATATTAATAGCTTTGTCAGGGTTTATTGGCTTTACAAGCGAGGAAAGTTGATATTTTCCAAAGTGAAAGTACTACTGGCCTTAACCTAAATATGGATTAGTGTGGCTTAATGGATTTTTATTAATTAAGTAGGTCGGTGTGAATATTTATCATTAGGATAAGGCAAGAGACAGGAGGCAGAAGGCAGGAGTAAAGAGGGTTTTGGTCTACTTTGATTTTGTTAACATAGGTTGGTTTTTTCCGAACGTTTTACTTAAATTGATTACCGAAATTATTGACTGAGTACTTATTAGTTATTAGTTACCAATTACTGATAATTAGTGCAAGTGTGCGACTTTAGCAAAACAATTTTAAAACAGTCAAAAAGCCTTAATAGTAAAGGCTTTGAAACTTTGAGTTATGCAAAATAGCTAAAATAGTCTGTGCCAAATCACCACATTGGGCGCTAGACTAGAGTTTGGCATTTTGTGTTAGCTGCAATCTTTAAGGAATTTATTAGCATTCATCGAGAATATCAAATAAAACTCACTGCAAAATATAAAAACTTCCTTAAAATCCTGATAAACACAATGCCTGCTCATGTTTCTTAACAGAGCAAAGGAGGTCGTCTGACCTCTGGGGATCTTATATTGAGTTTATTACGAGGTATGTTTACAGCTCATGGTTTGGCCGTTTAAGCCCAAGTTTAGAAAACAAATTGCGCGGATTGAAATTACTGGTGCGATCGCCAGCACTACTCGCAAACGTGTCCTAGAAGCACTGAAAACTGTAGAAGAAAAAAAGTTTCCGGCATTATTGCTGCGTATCGATAGCCCTGGCGGTACAGTCGGAGATTCTCAAGAAATCTACAGCGCCCTGAAGCGTTTGCGCGAAAAAATTAAAATCGTCGCAAGCTTTGGCAATATTTCGGCTTCTGGAGGAGTCTATATCGGCGTGGGAGCCGAACACATCGTTGCTAACCCAGGAACGATTACGGGTAGTATTGGTGTGATTCTGCGCGGAAATAACTTGGAACGCTTGCTAGAAAAAATCGGTGTTTCCTTCCAGGTAATTAAGTCTGGCCCTTACAAAGACATATTGTCTTTTGATCGGCAGCTGACTCAACCAGAAGAAAACATCCTGCAAGAGTTGATTGACACAAGTTATCAGCAGTTTGTCCAAACGGTAGCAGATGGCCGTTCTTTAACAGTAGAAGCTGTGAAAAGTTTCGCCGATGGCCGGATTTTTACTGGACAGCAAGCCCTAGAGTTGGGTGTTGTAGATCGCTTAGGCACAGAAGAAGATGCCCGTCGCTGGGCAGCAGAATTGGTCGGACTCGATCCAGAAAAAACTCTCTGCTATACCCTAGAAGAACGTAAACCCTTATTGAGTCGCCTCTTACCAGGGAGTCGTCAGGTTTCATCAGGAATTCGATCTGGTATTGATTGGCTCGAATTTGAAATGTCTACTAGTGGTTTACCGTTGTGGTTATATCGACCATAAATGGTTGTTTGTCATTGGTCATTTGTCCTTTGTCCTTTGTTCAGGTCAAATGACCAATGACCAGTGACTAATGACTAATGACTAATTAAGGAGGATTTTGGCGTGGAGTGGCAAATGCGAGCTATTCGTGGGGCAACAACCGTTTCAGAAAATACTGTTGAGGCAATCCGAGAAGTAGTGACAGAACTACTGGATGAACTAGAAAATCGGAATGAATTTCAGCCTACAGACATGATTAGTGTGACTTTTTCAGTGACACGCGATTTAGATGCGATTTTTCCAGCTGCGATCGCTAGAGCGCGTCCAGGTTGGGATAATGTCGCCATGTTGGATGTGCAGCAAATGCACGTTGAAGGTAGCTTACAGCGCTGCATTCGTTTTTTAATTCACGCTTATCTGCCAGCCTCCGCCTCAATTCATCATATTTATTTACGCAACGCCGCTAGCTTGCGTCCTGACTGGAGTTTGCCTCAGATACAGACATCACAGCCAGCAGTTAAGTCAAAAGTGTAAATTATTTAAGAAAATTTATATAAAAGGTAACAGGGAAAACTAGGTCGCCCACAAGGAGCGATGTTTTAAGCTACTCTGTAATACAAAATTTTTTTGCATGTAAGGGGCGACATTTGAAACCTTTAATTTATTGCGTAAAAAAATTACAAAATTAGCTACTTATGTTGCTTTATGAATCATGAACAAATTAGTGCAATCCTTGTTCCATTCTACTTAGGAGAGCAAAGAGATTCACAAGGTCGCACTATTCAAGAAATATGGACTTGGAATTTTGAAGAATTAGAGTGTACCCACGATTATATTCAGTGGTTGTTTCCTTTACCTGAGCGAAGTGCATTTAATCCTAATGCACCCATTGTTGACGAAGAAGTAATTCAAGCATTTCAAAACAACCCACGCCTCCGTCAAAATTTGCTGCGCTCCTTGACAGTTATACTTCAGTTTTATGGGTTACAACGTCACGAGAGTAATGACGGAAAAATAGTTATCAGCCAATCAGAAGACTATCCAAATCGGAAAGGCGAATGGGTTTCTATATTTAACCACAATTATCTTCGCATCACTCGGATTTTAAAGTGCTTAATGAGATTTGGATTGGAGAATGAAGCCCAAGCATTTTATGAATGCTTGCGGCAAATCTACCGTGAGAATAGCGATCGCATTGGAGGTGAAACATTCCAGCATTGGACAAGTGCAATTAAAGCCAATACGACAATATAGCGTTTCTCGAATGGAAGCAATACACTTTGACCTCACTTCCATTCCTCTCTCCTAAAAGGCTACGGTGTACACACAAGTCTTGTTGCAGTTATATCTTTATTAAAAAAATTTCACACTGCGTTTCTATCCGCCTCGGAATGAATTCCGAGTCTCATAGCTGAACTTTAGTTCGCCGTCAAGACGAAAAACTGATTATTGTATAGACGACGATTCATCGCGTGTCTTGCCTTAACCTAATCCTTCTATTGGGGGAGGAATTTAATATTAACAGTGAATTAATGTTCTTGAATATACACAAGTCTAGAGGTTTTTCCCTGTGGCTAAAGATGTATTCGATTTGTCAGCACCCTCGGCTAACTCTATTGTTGGACATTTATTCGAACTTGGACAAGATCCATTAGAATTTCTGACTCGTTGCCGTGATTATGGTGATATTGTTCCTTTACAGTTAGGGTTAACATCTAGTTGTCTAGTAACTAATCCTGAATATATAGAAGAAGTTCTCAAAAATCGCAACGATTTTATTAAAAGCCGAGGTTTACGCGCCTTAAAAAGCTTATTGGGAGAAGGGTTGTTAAGCGCAGAAGGAGAATCTTGGTTTTGGCAACGTCGCCTTGCTCAACCAGTATTTCACCAAAAACGCATTAATGCATATAGTGAAACAATGGTAGAGTACACCAACCGAATGCTTCAAACTTGGCACGATGGTGAAACTCATGATGTTCATGAAGATATGATGCACCTGACGCTGCAAATAGTTATGAAGTGCATATTTAGCGCTGACGTAGATGCAGGAGAAGCAAAAGTTGTTGCTAATGCCCTAGATGTGGCAATGCAGTGGTTTGAAAGTAAGCGGCGACAAAATTTTTTGGTATGGGAGTGGTTCCCAAGACCTGAAAACGTCCGTTATCGTGACGCTATTGCCCAAATGAATGCAGCTATTTATAAACTGATTCAAGAGCGTCGCAACAGTAAAGAAAAAACCAATGATTTGTTGACAATGCTAATGGAAGCGAAAGACGAAGAAACAGGTCAACAGATGGATGATAAACTGCTGCGGGATGAAGTCGCTACCTTAATGTTGGCAGGGCATGAAACTACTGCAAATACTTTATCTTGGACATGGATGCTCTTGGCACAAAATCCCGAAGTCCGTGAAAAATTAGAATCAGAACTAAATCAAGTCTTGCAAGGAAAGTTACCAACTCTCGAAGACCTTGGGCAATTAGTTTATACACAGCAAATTATCAAAGAATCAATGCGGTTATATCCTCCAGTACCTCTCATGGGGCGGGAGGCAGCAGTAGATACCCGCATTGGTGATTATGAAATTCCCCAAGGTATGGCAATCATGATTAGCCAATGGGTAATGCACCGTCATCCAAAATATTTTGAGAATCCTGAAGCTTTTCAACCAGAAAGATGGACACAGGAGTTTGAAAAGCAACTATCTAAAGGAGTATATATTCCCTTTGGAGATGGGCCAAGGATTTGTATAGGTAAAGGTTTTGCTCAGATGGAAGCGGCTTTATTATTGGCGACGATCGCTCAACGCTTCCAAATAGATTTAGTGCCAGGATACCCAATCGTACCACAGCCTTCAATTACCTTACGTCCAGTAAACGGTCTGAAGGTACAACTGAAGCAGATTGCGTCAGATGCTTCTAAAGATGGTAAACATCAACAAGTAGAAACTGCTTATTAGCAGACTACACATAGAGGGAATTCATGAATTGCCCTTATCAAAAAGCTTTTCTTTTCGGCTATTGTTTGGATAAGTCCTGAAATGAAATTATCAGGGTAGATTAAAGTAAATTCTTTTGGGCAATTAGTCGGATAATGAAAGCCGAGCCATCAAATACAGCAGATTGCAACTTAGTGAAGTAAAGATGACCTTAAGGGCACAGCAGTGCTGTGCTAGTGTGTTGACTCTATGCCTTTTGAGGGGGTAAAAATTCATGCAACATTTATGTAGTCATTGCGAGCGGAGCGAAGCAATCCCAGGCGATTGCTTCGCTTCGCTCGCAATGACAGGAGAGATATTTTTGACTCTCACAAAAATAGCATGAACCGAAAATCACCAAATTTTATCAAAGTCAACACCCTAGTGCTGTGCCCCTACCTGTGTGCTTCATTTACCTAAAAAACGCTGTATTTTTTGAAAAGTAACTCTCTGTGTAATTTAGTAAACCTCTTGTATACAGGGAGTTTCAATTGAATCGACCTGATATATAGGGGCATAAACAATGTTATGCCCCTATTGCGTCGCCTATTTACCTGAAAAAAGTAGGCAACTTTCGCCACAGTGTACTACTAACGATCTTTTACCCTACAGAGTAGATTGCACACAACCAAGAAGCGGTATAGAGTTAAGTCGCCAGTATTTTCCACCATTGAGTTAGAAATGTTTATGCTGATTGTGCAACATGGGCATATAAAACAATAGTCCATTAAATCTCTAGGTAAAAATCTGAAAGCGCCTATACTGGGCTTTGCCCTACTAAAGCTAACAGATGGAATTAAATGTTAACGCAACTCTAGGGCAGAGTATGACTAATTTTTTGCTAGCTTCCATATTATCTACACCGATTAAAGACCCTGTAGCAGTTTTCCTGATGATTTTGGGGATTATGCTAATTGCACCCCTGCTATTTGAGAAAATCCGACTACCAGGTATTGTGGGATTAATTCTGGCGGGGGTCATAGTTGGCCCTAATGGACTGGGATTATTGGCACGAGATAACACAATTGTGCTTTTGGGCACAGTCGGTTTGCTGTTTCTCATGTTCATGGCAGGATTGGAAACTAGCTTAGATGACCTGAAATCTAATGCTGATAAGGCAGCCATATTTGGAATATCTACTTTTGCCGTGCCGATGGTATTAGGTACTGTAGCTATGATGGCCATCGGCTATGGTGTATTACCTGCAATTCTAGTCGCTTCTTGTTTTGCCTCCCATACGCTACTAGCACTACCAATTGTCAGTAAATTGGGAATTATGCGCTCTCAGACATTGACTACCACACTCGGAGGCACATTAATCACCAATGTTTTGGCACTTTTGGTGTTAGCGGTGGTAGTGAGAGCGCATCAAGGCAGTTTAAGCCTACAGTTTTGGTTATTCCTGATTCCTTCACTGATTATCTACACATTTCTGACACTATGGGGTCTACCTCGTATCGGTCGCTGGTTCTTTCAACGATTTGGACATGATGAAGGAGCAGAGTTTACCTTTGTCCTAGCTACCTTGTTTATAGTTTCCTATGGGGCACAATTAATCCAAATTGAACCAATTATTGGCGCTTTTTTAGCCGGAGTTGCTATTACCCAGCTAATTCCTCAACTTAGCCCTCTGATGAATCGGATTCAATTTATTGGGAATACGCTGTTTATACCCTTTTTCTTGATTTCTGTGGGAATGTTGGTTAATCCCCTGATTCTGATTCAAGAACCGCGATCGCTCTTAGTATCAGGTGTCATGGTAACTGTTGCCATTATCGCTAAGTTCATTCCTGCATGGGGTTCGGGCAAGTTATTCGGATTCAACTTTGACAATATTATGTTGATGTTTGGGCTATCAGTAGCTCAGGCAGCTTCCACTCTGGCTGCAATCACCGTTGCTTACAAAATCGAGTTGGTCGATCAGTTAACAGTGAATGGCACGATCGCTATGATTTTAGTTACCTGCATTGCTTCTCCTTGGGTAACAGATCGGTGGGGAAGAAAAATCAAACCAGGACAAGCGAGTATTCAAAGTCATCAGGTAGGAAATCTGGGCGATCGCGTTTTAGTACCAGTTGCTAACCCCAGCACTGAAGATAACCTGCTCAATTTGGCAATACTCTTAGCAAAATCAGCGACAGGTACTTTATTACCACTCCACATTTTAATTGAACAAAATTCCCCTATTTCTCCAGAAGACAAAGCTAGACAAAGCCAATTACTTTCAACCGCAGAAATGATTGCCCATGCTGCGGTCGCTAATGTTATTCCCATTGGTCGGATTGATGAATCAATTGATAAGGGAATTGCTCGTGTAGCAGAAGAAAAACAGGCCAGTGTGATTGTCTGCGGCTGGAAAGGTTACTCTACTTATCAAGAAAATCTCTTTGGCGGTGTCATTGACAAGATTGTAAATCGCAGTAGCGTGCCTGTTTTAGTAACTCGATTCCCATTGCCAATTCAGCATACAACACGAGTTTTTCTGGCTTTCACCACCCAGCAAACTTATGCTAGTTCTTTTAAAGAGAGTATCCAATTAGCTAAAAGTCTGGCAACAGAACTTAAAGCATCTCTACAACTTTTACAGGTTGTAACAGCGCGGGGAGTACCTATCGATTTGAGTGATGCCGGATTGACAGAAGATACACCCATTCAAAACGTGCGAGGCAATTTTGTGCAGCAAGTTTCTCGTTTACTAACAACCAACGATCTGCTAGTCTTAAACGGGTCTGTTGAGCAGAAAACTCAACTAGCTCCACTTTTAGGCCGGATACCAGAAGCGATCGCTCGCAATCATCCTGAAGTTGCTATGATTATTGCCTACTTTCCCAAATAATCCCAAGATTAGGAAGAAGTGAGAATGTCCAATCCTCAATACCCAATATCTTCCTATGACTTTTAAATTTTGAATTTTTAATTTTGAATTCGGAGCGAAGCAACGTGACACCTTCTTTAAACCAGGTTTATCCCGTTATTTGGCACAACGACTCAGTGTCACTAATTGATCAAACCCGCCTACCAAACGAATATACATTCGTGGAAATTCACCGCAGTGAAGATATGGCGCGGGCAATTAAAACGATGATTGTTCGAGGTGCGCCAGCAATTGGTGTGGCTGCGGCCTATGGTATGTATCTTGGTGCAAGGGAAATTGAAACTAGCGATCGCCATGAATTTTTAGATAGCTTAGATAAAGTAGCCCAGTTGTTGCGTTCTACTCGTCCGACGGCAGTAAATTTATTTTGGGCAATTAGCCGGATGATGAAAGCCGCCTACGAAACGCTGGGAACGGTAGAAGAGATTAGGGAAACCCTTTTCCAAACAGCCCAAGCAATCAATGTTGAAGATTTGCAAACTTGTCAGGCGATCGGCGATCATGGTTTGGCAGTTTTACCCAATACTCCCGAAAAGCTGACGCTGCTTACTCACTGTAACGCTGGTGCATTAGCTACGGCTGGATATGGCACAGCTTTGGGTGTGGTGCGTTCCGCTTGGAGGGAAGGACGTTTAGAACGTTTATTTGCCGACGAAACTCGTCCCCGCTTGCAAGGCGCAAAACTCACCACTTGGGAATGTGTGCAAGAAGGTATTCCAGTTACATTAATTACTGATAATATGGCAGCCCATTGCATGAAACAGGGTTTAATTCATGCTGTAGTTGTGGGTGCTGACCGAATTGCTGCTAATGGTGACACTGCTAATAAAATTGGTACATATAGTGTTGCGATCGCAGCTAAAGCGCATAATATCCCCTTCTTTGTCGCTGCGCCCCTTTCCACTGTTGATTTTGAATTAGCCGATGGCAGCCAAATTCCCATTGAAGAACGCGATCCAACAGAAATTTATCAAGTTGGTGATACTATTCTCACACCTGAAGGCGTAGATTTTTACAACCCAGCATTTGATGTGACTCCGGCTGAGTTGATTACAGCGATCATTACAGAGAATGGAGCGATCGCACCTGATAAATTAGCAAAATCGCAGGTAAAGCAATTAGTGTAAGTGAGTTAGATGAACCTCTCTCTGTCTTTAACTCTTACTTTCCACGGGGTTTGGAAGGGAGTGGTTTAAATAATAGTTCGGTGGCTTCATTGCTTGGAAACCTTCGGAGTTAACTGGAGTTCAGATGGAAATGCGGATTGAACCTTACGACGCTCATCAACTTGATGCAGTCATTCGTCTTTCGCTTCGAGCATGGACTCCGGTCTTTGATTCGATTCAGAAAGTGATGGACTTTGACGTTTACCAGGAATTCTATCCCGATTGGCGTGTGAGCCAGCAAAAAGCTGTCGAGGGTGTCTGCGGTGCAGAGGACACAAATGTATGGGTTGCTATCGATGCTGATTCAACCGTGGGCTTTGTAGCCGTGAAACTACACTCAGAAACCAGCATGGGTGAAATCTACATGGTCGCTGTCGATCCAGACTTTCAAGGTCACGGCATTGGCAGCGCTCTGACACAATTCGCCCTTGATTGGATGAAAGATGCTGGAATGTCTGTTGCTATGGTCGAAACTGGAGGCGATCCCGGTCATGCCCCAGCACGTCGCACCTATGAAAAGCTGGGCTTCAGCCTGTTACCGATCGCCAGATACTTCAAGAAGCTCTAGCTAAATACCGGCGGAACCAGTTAGGGAATTTGAACGCACCCCATCTAGATCAGAGATTATCTTTCCCTCTCCGAGTCGGAGAGGGACAGGTTTTACACAGTAAAACCAGGGAGAGGTCTTTTTATTCGACTAATTCCCCCTAGTATACTTAACCAAAATGTTGAACAATTGCGTCAGCAAATTCAGAACATTTTAAGGGTTCAACAGGCGGTTCTAGCAATCGGGCTAAATCGTAGGTGACTTGACTATTTGCGATCGCATCGCTTAAACCTTTCTTAATTAGGTCTGCGGCTTCTTGCCAACCCATAAATTCCAGCATCATCACACCAGACAAAATCACTGAACCTGGATTAATCCGATCTAATCCAGCGTGTTTGGGTGCAGTGCCGTGGGTAGCTTCAAATATGGCACTAGAATCACCAATATTTGCCCCTGGCCCCATTCCTAATCCCCCAACGATCGCAGCAGCAGCATCAGACAAGTAATCGCCGTTCAAGTTCATCGTCGCCAGAATCGAATACTCATCTGGTCTGGTTTGGATTTGTTGAAAAATACTGTCAGCAATCCGGTCATTCACCAAAACCTTCTCTTTCCATTTGCCATCGCCGTGGGTTGCCCAAATTGTGTTAAGAACAGTTTCAACTTCCTTGACAACTTGCGCTTTCTTGTCTGGAGTGAGATTATCAAACCCAGGTTCAATCTGACGGGCGTTTTCTTCCAAGGAAATATTCGGATTTTTTTCCTTGTTACTCAAAATCCAAGATTCTTGTTCAGTGACCGTTTCTTGGCGGAATTCACTAGTTGCTAGTTCATAACCCCAATCACGAAAAGCGCCTTCGGTGTACTTCATAATGTTGCCCTTATGCACCAAAGTCACTTGTTGCTTGTTTTTGGGCAATAGCAAAGCGTGTTTGATGGCACGTCTCACTAGGCGTTGGGAACCAGTTTTGCTGATGGGTTTGATGCCAATACCAGAATCAAGAGGAATACGTTTTTTCCCATGTTCTGGGGTGGCGGGGATTAATTCTTCATTGAGAATTTTAATTAAGCGATCGCCAATTTCGCTACCTTGTCGCCACTCAATGCCTAAATAAATATCTTCCGTATTCTCCCGATAAACAATTACATCCAGCTTTTCGGGATTTTTGTGGGGTGAGGGCGTACCTGCATAGTAACGGCAAGGACGCACGCAAGCATACAAGTCAAAAATTTGTCGTAGTGCCACATTTAAAGAACGAATTCCTCCCCCAATGGGAGTAGTCAAAGGCCCTTTAATAGCCACACCGTATTCTTCAATTGCTGTTAGAGTATCTTGAGGTAAATACTGATAAGTTCCGTATAAATCACAAGCTTCGTCCCCAGCATAAACCTTAAACCAGCTAATTTGACGCTGACCCTTATATGCTTTGGCTACCGCAGCATCAAGAACTTTTTGGGTAGCAGGCCAGATGTCGATACCTGTACCATCGCCACGAATAAAGGGGATAATTGGATTGTCCGGTATAATTGGTTCACCATTCTTGAAGGTGATCTTTGCTCCGGCTGCGGGGGGGGTAATCTTTTCGTACATCGTTCACACACTCCTAATCGATACGCTGCTAGTCAAAAAAACCTTATGTGGCAGGCTTGTATATTTTGCTATGTCTTTTGTTCACCAAGCCATAAGGCAAAGATTTTCCCCCTATTCTCCTTGTACATTATTTGGGGATTAAGTGTGGGATTCAGTGAAGCGATCGCAATTTTGTACGATTAAAAATAGTAAACTACTTTTCGCTATCAATGCTTTTTTTAAGTAAAGCCCGATAGCTTACCGCTCTTTCACTGACCGCTAAAACAAGAATGGCATGACAGACCCAATGATTTTATCAGGCCCTGCAAATGACATCGAATCCCTCCGACGACCGTTAATCGCCGGGTCTGAAAAAGTCCAACAACAGATAATCCTACAATTAGCTGAGTTGGGTAATGAGGGATTAGACGTGTTGATGGAATTTTTACTGAAACGACGTGAGAACCCAGCGACTTGGATTGATGGCAAAGCTTACCAAGTCCTCTATAACTCTGATGCACCTCAAGTCAAAGAATTTCTACGCACTTGTTTTCCTGAAGGAATTGTACCTCTAAAATCAGAGTGCGGGATTAACTACAATTCTTTGCAACAGCTACTTGCTGCTCAAGACTTTCAAGCAGCCGATCGCGTCACCATCGAAAAAATGTGTGAACTATCAGGCCCAACGGCTGTACAACGAAAATGGTTGTACTTTACTGAGGTAGAAAAGACCTCGGCTGTTGACTTGCAAACCATTAACAATCTCTGGTTAGTCCACTCCGAAGGTAAATTTGGCTTTTCAGTACAGCGAGAAATCTGGTTGAGTTTGGGTAAAAACTGGGAGAACTTCTGGCCAAAAATTGGCTGGAAAGAAGGTAATAATTGGACGCGATACCCTAACAGCTTTACCTGGGATTTGAGTGCGCCTAGAGGTCACTTACCCCTTTCTAATCAACTTCGGGGAGTAAGAGTATTTGCTTCTTTACTCTCTCACCCAGCTTGGTCGAAGAATCCAGACAAATGATTATAATTTCATGAAGTTCGAGTGGGACGAAAACAAAGCAGCAATAAATCTTTTAAAACATCAGGTTTCGTTTGAAGAAGCCAAAACTGTTTTCGATGATCCGCTTTATGTTGACTTCTACGATCCAGACCACTCTGATAATGAGGAGCGTTACCTTATTATTGGAGAATCAAGTCGGGGACGCTTACTAATCATGTCGTATACAGAGAGAGGAAATTCGATTCGTCTCATTAGTGCAAGACAAGTAACGCGATCTGAGCGAGAAATTTATGAAGAAGGGTAAGCCAGAAATGGAAGATGATCTGCGATCAGAGTATGATTTAAAAAGTTTAAGGGTCAGAAAGTTCGGCCCGGAACGAAAAAGCTTTGGGAAAACAACAATTCGTTTAGAACCGGATGTTGCAGAGGTTTTCCCCAATGCCGATGCCGTTAATGAGGCTCTAAGATTTCTGATTAAAGTTGTGCAGGATAACCAAGTTTCTGCATTTACAAAGCAGCCTCACAGTTCCTCGGAAGGTGCGGATAAAAGCTCCTAATCTTTAGTTGGAAGTGCCGCAGATCCCAAACTGAAAATATCAAATTAGATAATGGCAAACGTTCGTCTAGAAGATATTAAACGTAGGTTTAATAATGTCACTGCTATTGAGGACATCACCTTTGAAATTCCTGATGGCGAATTTTGGGTTTTAGTTGGGCCATCGGGTTGTGGTAAATCTACAATTTTGCGAACGATCGCAGGTTTAGAAAGCGCTACATCTGGCAAACTCTATATTGGCGATCGCTTGGTGAATAATATCCCAGCCAGACAACGGGATGTAGCAATGGTGTTCCAAAATTACGCTCTCTATCCTCACATGAGTGTGGCGGAAAACATTGGCTTTGGCTTGCAAATGCGGAAGGTTGACCGGAAAATCATTCAAGAACGCGTGATGAATGTGGCGCGATCGCTTTCTCTGGATCATCTACTGGATCGTAAACCTAAACAACTCTCCGGGGGACAGCAACAACGAGTAGCATTAGGAAGAGCGATCGCTCGTGAACCCCAAGTTTTTTTACTTGATGAACCTTTATCTAATTTAGATGCCCAATTACGCGACGATACAAGGGCAGAATTAAAACAGTTACATCAAGAATTAGGAATTACCACAATTTACGTCACCCATGATCAAGTTGAAGCAATGACTTTGGCTGATAAAATTGTTGTGCTAAATCGCGGGCGAATTCAACAAATCGGCGATCCCCAAAGTATTTATGCAAGTCCTGCTAATCAAATGGTGGCAAGTTTTTTAGGCAGTCCACCAATGAATATTTTGCCTGCAATCTATGAAAATAACGGTTTTGATGTGAGTGGACAGTTATTAATGATTCCAGCAGATGTGAAAGAAAAATTACAGTTGCGTCAGGGACACAGTTATGATTTGGGGATTCGTCCAGAGCATATTTTTATTAAGGAACCGCAAAATCGCCAAGAAGGAAATGAGAGTCAGCTGATTGTGGAAGTTAAGGTGGTGGAACCTTTGGGAAGGGAAACTTTGATTCGTGCTGGTTTACCTGGTTCGGCGGTGATGTTGAATATTCAGGTGGGTGGGGATGTGCGTCTGCGTCCAAGCGATCGCCTTTCTCTACAACTCGATTTAAATTACTTGTTTGTATTTGATCCCAAAACTGGGGACAGAATATTATAAGCGCTTCGGAGTTTAAAATATAATTGTTTTGTGTGCGATCGCTGTGATGGAGTGTAGGGGCAATCGCTGTAATTGGTGGCGAGGGATAGGTTAGCGATCGCATCCAGAATCATCACCACACCGCCGTTAATCCAATTTTTGACCGTAATGACCTTGCCCCTGCATCGTGCGATGCCTGCGGCAGGCGTAGCCATCGCGGTCATTTGTTAACCCAATATCGACAATTTGCTGTATCTCTTGCTGAGTAAAAATCTTGGCGCATCCATGCCGATTTACTTTCACCTTTGGCCGCTACACTAACTCTTAATTTTCAGGTTACAGCAGTGTGAACTGTTTATATTCATAATCAGGATGAAATAATGATTCAATCACTACAAAAACTATTTACATTTGATGAATATTTAGGCTTTTTAGAAACACAACCGGAAAACATTCGTTATGAATTACACGATGGAGATATTATTCAAATGCCGCTACCATCAGGCAAACACGAGCAAATAGTAGCATTTTTAACAATGATATTAGGGTATGAGTGTCTTCGTCTTAAACTTAATTACGGTATACCTAAAACCGCCACAGTGAAGCCAGAAAATAAAATGTCAGGGTACTATCCTGATGTTTTATTAATAAATTTTTCTAACTTGGGTAATGAACCATTATGGGAGAAACAATCTATTCTTAGTAAACCAGCTTCAATTCCATTAGTGATTGAAGTAGTCAGTACTAACTGGAGAGATGATTATCATAAAAAGTTTGCTGACTATGAAGAAATGGGTATTCAAGAATATTGGATTGTGGATTATGCTGCTTTGGGTAGCAAAGAATTGATAGGCGATCCCAAACAGCCAACAATCACAATTTACTCTTTAAGTGATGAGGGTGAATATCGTGGGAAACAGTTGAGAGGAGACGATCGTATAGAGTCTCCAACATTTCCAGATTTAAATCTAACTGTTGAACAAATTTTTTCAGTGCGTTATTGATGAATTAGACGTTATCTTTCCGATAATTCCCTTAACACCCCGTAGTGTCTCTTGTAGCGACGGGGTTTATTTTTGGTGGTTGGGTGCGAACCTATGATTAGTTGTAAAAAGATAGTTTAAGTAAAAATACACAATGTTTTGAATGTTAGTACTTAATATTACAAGTCTTATAAAGAGTTTCTTAAACTGCCAGAAATAATCGCCAATTTCCAATTTTTTGTAGCCAGAATCTAAGAAAATAAAACTGCAATAGAGACTTGATTGATTCGCTGCAAAAAATTATATGACTATTAATCGACGCAATTTCTTGTTCTTACTCACAGCAAGCGCGGGTGCTTTTGCATTAAATGCTTGTGCATCGGCAGAGAAATTTCCTCAAGAAAATACTGCAAATTCCGCCACAACACCAAATACAACACCAAATATAACAGGGGCTATCCAACTACCGCCTTTACCTTACGCCTACGAAGCGCTTGAACCACATATTGATGCTAAAACGATGCAATTTCACCACGATAAACACCACGCAACTTATGTAAAAAACCTAAATGCAGCGTTAGATAAACACCCAGAACTTAAAGGAAAAACTATTGAAGAACTGTTGCAAAAACTTGATAGTGTACCACAAGATATTCGCAGAACAGTACGCAATAATGGCGGCGGTCATGTTAACCACTCGATGTTCTGGGAAATTATGAAGCCGAAAGGTGGAGGAGAACCAACCGGAAATATAGCTTCCGCAATTAATCAAAGTTTTGGCAGTTTTGCAGCTTTCAAAAAACAGTTTAATGAAGCTGGTGCTGGTCGTTTTGGTAGTGGTTGGGTTTGGCTGGTGCGTAATAAAGGCGGCAAGTTAGAAGTGACAACTACAGCTAACCAAGATAGTCCCTTAAGTGCAGGTAAATATCCCATTTTAGGTAATGACGTATGGGAACACGCATATTATCTCAATTACCAGAATCGCCGCGCCGATTATTTAAATGCTTGGTGGAATGTGGTTAATTGGGATGAGATTAATAAACGATTTGCAGCAGGAAGTAAATTAGCTTAAACATTGAGATGTTGATATTCCATTCCCGTCAATGTAATTCGTAATTACAACCAGTGGAAGCTTGCACTCTTTCCGATTACGAATTACGAATTACGAATTACGAATTACGAATTAGTCAAAGAGGCTTTTGAGTAGGTACACCAATAGCACGAGGAAAATCAATCGGTGTGATAGCTACCTTACGCAAATAAACACAGTGCCGGATGCTGTGACTCAAGGGTGTTGTAAATTGTTCGATTGATTCAATAACTCCACCCAACAGCTTCACAGCATTCTGCAAAGCTGTTGTTTCATCGTCTGTCCAATTACCGCGATAAATTATGGCTAAACCTCCCTGTTTGAGCAGTGGTAAAGTATATTCTGCACAGACAGAGGCTGCCCCTACAGCACGAATCAATGCAATATCATAAGCTAGCCGATGCTGAGGATGCTGACCGATTTCCTCAGCCCTACCAACAAGAGTTTTGGCATTAGTAAGGGCAAGTTTAGATAATAATATATCGTCGATAAAAGTAATTTTTTTCTGAGTGGAATCGAGAAGAGTAATTGTGCAATTAGGTACTGTCATTGCCACTGGAACACCCGGAAAACCTGCACCTGTACCAATATCGATGATATTAGGGAAAGTTGGGGATAAATTTTCTGATAACAGGGGCGCAATTCCTCGTAGAGAATCCCAGAGATGTTTTTCCCAAAACTCTTGGGGGTCAGTAATACGAGTTAAATTTAGTTGACGATTACCTTCTAGGATTAACTCATAAAGTCTTTGGAATTGTTCTTGCTGTTGGACAGTTGGTTGCCAATTTAGAGTTTGCTGCCAGATTTCTGCCATCTCAGGCAATAGGTTTGTCATTTGTCATTTGTCATTTGTCATTTGTCATTGGGCATTGATCAATAATTAATAGTTATTCTCCCCTGCTCCCTGCTCCCTGCTCCCTGCTCCTCAATCTTCTTTTATACCGATGGTAAAGGTTCTTTGATTTTGGATTCTAGTGTTTTTGGGTCTACTGATTGTAGTTCGCCGTGGTTGAGTGTCCAGCAATGATCTGCGATCGCTAAAAGATCCCCAGCATCGTGTGTCACTATCAATAATGTCCAATCTTGTTTTAGTTTCGCTAATAAATTTACCAGTTGCCGACGCATTGACCAATCTAATCCAGCAGTGGGTTCATCCAATAATAGTAAGTTTGGCTGGCGAATCAATTGCACCGCCAAAGCTAAACGTCGTTGCTGACCACCACTCAAAGCATGAGGGGCGGCGGAAAGCGATAAATGTTCTAATCCCACCTCAGTTAGGGCCTCTCTAACTCGTTCTGACCCTAACTCAGGATGCCCTAAACGCAATTCTTCTAAAATTGAACCACCGCAAAAGTGCCGTTCTGGAAACTGAAACACCAACCCAGCTAATTGTTGTAGCTGTTCGGCTATGAGTTCTTGTTCCCGCCAAAAGAGTGCGCCAGCAGTGGGTTCGGCTAATCCCGATAAAATTTCTAGTAAGGTACTTTTTCCTGAACCACTAGGGCCAATAATCAAACCTAGCTGCTGGGGTGCTAATTCCAAGTTGATCGATTTAAGAATCGCTGTTGGGCACGCTGTGGGGTGATAATTTACATTTCGGAGATAGAGCATTTGTTAAGATTACCAAAAAGTCAGCAAATTACTGATTAGCTACACTGAGAGGATCTGGAAAATTCTGGAAAAATTTATAAAACAAAATTCAGGAGTCAGAAACCAGAATGGGCTAAATCTTAGCTATCCGCTAACAGAATTGAATTCTGAATCAATTTAGCAGATAGCGCCGACGGCACGCCAAGGGCGAACGAGTGTCGCGTCTTGATTCTGACTCCTGAATTCTGACTTCTGAATTCTTCTTCAAAATGCATTACCTGGATTAACAGCTTAATCTAGCAGCAAGAATCATCCAATTTTTCTCCATTGTGGCAGACTCACCATTAAACAATGGCTATGAAGAGCCTGGAAATATGGAAAAATTACCAAAGTGAACCTTTATATAAGAAAATTTGGGTTGAGGCAGAGGCAAGGCAAGTTAACACTTCGACTTCTTTACGAGACGCTGCGCGTTAGCGGAGCTTTCGCTTTAGCGATACGCTCAGTGTAAAAATTAATCATTTTTTGCATTCTTGCATTCTAAGTAACACATACAACTATTTCATCGGCAATTATTCTGAGGGTTAAAATGACTAAAAAGTTTTCTTCGCCTCGATTACTAGTGCCTATGAGACTCGCTACCCTTGCTCAGACTGCTTTTAGAGTTGCGTTCGCCTTTGGCGTTGCCCCTTGGGCAATCGCACTTAATATATGGGTAAATCCCTCTTTAGCTGGCGATCCATTCCGTAATAACGAACCTCATCAAATTGGCGACCAAACAGAAGCAGCTTTTAAAGCGATTTTCCAACAGGGCAACTATCCAGCAGCAGAACGTTATCTGGAACAAGCAATATCCAAAGAGCCAAATGAACCTCTAGCTTATGCAATGAGCGCATCTTTGGCATACGGAAATAAGGATTGGGCTAAACTAAATACTTACAGTCAAAAAACTCTAGAAGCCGGACAAAAACTGATTGCTAGCGATCCATTGCGTGGTAATTTATACACTGCCGTTGGTCATTTTTTAGAAGGTGCAGTAATTCTCACCCGTGAGGGTACTGTGAACGGTGTACCACAAGCTTTTAGTCGACTGCGGCAAGTTTATGAATATTTAGATAAAGCCGAAGCAATTTCTGCCAACGATCCAGAACTGAATTTAATCAAAGGTTATATGGATTTATTATTGGCGGTTAATTTGCCTTTTGCTAGTCCAGATCAGGCAATTGGACGCTTAGAAAAGAATGCTGCTCCTGGGTATCTCGTAGATCGCGGTATTGCTCTTGCTTACCGGGATTTAAAACGGTATCCACAGGCACTAGAATATGTCAATCGGGCGCTCAAAACCACATCCGATAATCCAGAAATTTATTATCTCAAAGCCCAAATCCTGAAAAACCTGGGACAAAAAGAAAAAAGCCAGCAAATGATCCAGGAAGCGATCGCTAATTTTGACAAAGCATTGACTAAAAAATCTCAACTCCCAGGCGATTTAGTCAAACAAATTGAGCGTGAACGCAAAAATGCTGCTAGCCTAAGTGATGCTAGGTAATTGGGCATTGACGATTGATTAAATTTTTTCCCAATTCCCAATTCTCCACTTTCAAAGAGTAATTAAGATATTAGACCAAATGGAAATTCAGTTCCGCGAAATTAATCCTTTTGATATGTGGATTTGGCTGAAATTCAGCACAAATCCTTCTGCGCGTGAAAAACAGTATGTAGAAGAAGTTTTCAATTCCTGGTTTTATCTGGGTAAATTGGGTGCATTTAATGCAGAGAATCTTCAGGTGCAGGACACTGGACTCGATATCAGCTACATGAATTATGATGAGCAAGGATATGATAAAAGCCTATTAGCACTGATGCACAACATCGGCGAGTTTGAATATGAGGGACAGTGGGGGCGTTGTTGGTTTGACTTAGGAACCAGTGATGCGATCGCATTAGATATCTTAATCAACGCCCTCACCCAGCTAAGTCAGGAATATGTGACCATTGAAGAATTGTACATCGGTGGCGAAAATCCAGATTGGCCTATTGAAGATAGCGAAAGTCGTCCTCAGTCTATTTATGATAATTAGTTACAAAAATGGCTAAAGCAGGCGAAATTAGGGTAATAGCTTTGGGGCTAATTCGGGATGGCGATCGCTTTGCCAACGCCAAGGGCGATCGCATATTTGTTTCTGAAGGCTACGATCCCGTAAAGCAAGAGACGTTTTATCGGGCTTTGGGCGGTGGGGTTGAATTTGGCGAAACTAGCCACGCAGCCTTAAAACGGGAGTTTCAAGAAGAGATTCAGGCGGAATTAAAGAATATTAAATATCTAGGTTGTATAGAGAGCTTGTTTACATTTAATGGTAAGCAAGGTCATGAAATTATTCAGCTTTATCAATGTGACTTCGTTGATTCTAAATTTTATGAACTGGAAAGTCTAATTTTTTCAGAATCACAACATCATAAACATAAAGCATTATGGATAGATATCTCTCGCTTTGAATCTGGTGAATTACGATTAGTACCTGAAGTCTTTTTTGAATATTTATAAATTATCTGGAAATTTACTAAGATTGCTTTCCTGTTAATTATCTAACTGCACTCAGCAAAGATACAATATACTGGTTGAGACTAACGCCTTCCCGTTCAGAAGTCTCAGCTAAACGCCGATGTAAAGATTTCGGCATCCGTAGTAGTAGTTTACCGCTATAGCTATCATTATTGCTTGGTAAGGGAATATCATCGCCAGCTTCATAAGCTGTCTCAATCCATAATTCCCGCACCTCATTGAGATTTGCCATCGTCTCTTCAAGGGTTTCACCTTGGGTAAGACATCCAGATAAATCTTTAATTTGAGCTACATATCCCCCCTCTGGATCGGGATAAAGTGTTACAGGGTACTGGAGATTTAAATAATATTCTAAGGACGGCTTCTCAATCTGCTGGCTCTTTTGGTTCAGTGTCTTCATCAATCCACTCTTCTAAATTTAATAATTCAACTATTTGCTGCACATAGATTCCCTTAACTTTTTGTCCTCCTGTTTTGGGTACAGTGATGGTTTTACCTTGGGAGTCTCGGAAGCTATGATGGCTACCCTTAGACCTTTTCTCCTCAAAGCCAAAAGCTTCCAATAAATAGTAAACTTCCTGAAACCGTACTTCTGGAGGTCGTTTTAGGAACTGATCTACTAATTTTCTTAATTTGCTCATCAAGAGATGATACTATATATAGTATCAAAAGTCTGAGACCTAAAAAATCGATTGCTTATTGTATAAATAAAAGGGCGATCGCTTCAATCAAGTCCGATCTACGTCAATTCTGCTTTAGATTTCGCCACCATTCCCGCACAGTAAGCACTCATCGTATCTGGATCTAACTCTTGGGTTTTTCCTGCACGGTATTCAGCCATTGCTTCGGCTGCAAGGAAAGCGAGTCCGTCAGGAGAACTGGCGAAAGCTTCATCCCAAGAACGTTCATCTTCTAGTTCTTCCAAAATCATCGCTGCGATGCCTGCGGCGGGCTACGCCTACGCATCTTGTTCATTTGCAGGCAAATTTTTGAGTTTGGCGATCGCTTCTTCAAGTAGCTCAGTCATGGCTGTTATACGAAAGTCATACTATAAATTATCTCTGTTTGCAAGCTGTTGCGGTTGTTAGGGCGCGATCGCAAACATTAAGGATTTTTAACTCTTGCTTTCTTTGCCCTCCTGCCTCTTACGCTTTGCCTCATGCCTTCATT
>NZ_JAYGHE010000050.1:0-9713 GCF_034931145.1 Nostoc sp. UHCC 0252
CTGCCCCCTGCCCCCTGCCCCCTGCCTCTTTCGAAAAATTACATAAGAGACTTAAAGCGTGACATTGCGTATACTCCTAACTGGGGGTAACTTCCCTCCTCAGTTGCTACTACACTCAATCAGTCGATCATGCAACCACCGATTACAGTTGGCACTGTCTTGCAAAACCGTTACCGCATAATTCAAATTCTCGGACAAGGAGGATTTGGTAGAACTTATCTGGCAGAAGACCAGAGGCGTTTTAACGAACTTTGCGCGATCAAGGAATTGATTTCAACAGCAACGGAGGCTGCGGCTTTAGAGAAGGCACAAGAGCTTTTTCACCGAGAAGCTGCCATTTTGTATCAAATTGAACACCCGCAAGTGCCTAAATTTCGGGAAAGATTCGAGCAAGACGAGCGCTTGTTTTTGGTGGAAGATTATGTTGCAGGTCAGACTTACCGCAATCTGCTGGATGAACGGCTAGCTGTTGGTAAAACTTTCACAGAGGCTGAAGTATTGCAACTGATACAGTTACTATTGCCTGTTTTAGAGCATATTCACAGCCGAGGGATTATTCACCGCGATATCTCGCCAGAAAATATTATTTTGCGAGATAGTGACGCTAAACCTGTGTTGATTGATTTTGGGGTAGTAAAGGAACTAGCAACACGTTTGCGATCGCCAGAGAACGCAATGCCAGAAACCACCGTGGGAAAATTAGGCTACTCTCCTAGTGAACAAATGCAAACAGGAGGTGCTTACCCTAGTAGCGACTTGTATGCATTAGCGGTGACTGCGGTTGTTTTGCTGACTGGTAAAGAACCAAAGGAGTTATTTGATGAAAACCAACTTACTTGGCATTGGCAGCGATGGGTAAAAGTAAGTCCGCGATTTGCGATAGTGTTGAATCGAATGTTGAATCATATACCGAGCGATCGCTACCAAAGTGCTGCTAGTGTATCTCAAGCATTACAACCTTTAGAACAAGTCAGCCTTCCTCCCCTGAATGCATCTAACTTGCAGACAATGGCTGTTGGTCGTCGTCCTGACCCAGTAACGCCACCAGGTTCGCCCAAGAAACGACCCGATCCTGTGATTCCACCAAGTCCCACTACTTCACTCTTGGATAATCCGTTAGCGATCGCGGCAATTGCCATTGCTGTAATAATCGTTGCCGGATTTGGTTCTTGGGCACTGGTAAGTTCTATCCGTAATCAGTCAAAATCATCATCAACTGAGACGCTTCCACAAGATTTCCCTTCACCAGTTATTTCTGGCGGTACTACATTCACGTCCACGCCCACAGCCACCAGCGAACCTGTTGTATCTAGTAGGCGGCTCGACCTTACAGCATCTAACCCAGCCACAGTTACAGATACTCTCAAAACAAATCAAATTATCCGGTATACTTTTTTGGGGCAAGAAGGTGACAAGTTAACTGCGTTTATTGAGCCAGGAAGCAACGTATTGCTAACAGTTTTAAGTCCCAATGAACAACCACTTGATAATAATACTCAGCCAGTAACAGCTTATGAAGGCACGTTGCTAGTTTCTGGTAGATATACTATTGAGTTAACGCTGGTTTCGGGAGTTGCCGAAAGCAATTACAACCTGAATGTTTCATTAGAAACACCAGTTAAAGCAGTACCTACAGAGACACCCTTCCCAATTCCCACAGAGACACCCTTACCAATTCCTACAGAGACACCGATTCCAATTCCTACAGAGACACCCTTCCCAATTCCTACAGAAACACCCTTCCCAATTCCTACAGAGACACCAATTCCAACTCCAACCACTGGTGAAACGCCAACTTTTCCGCAGGTTGATGAAACACAGCCATTTTCTGGCCAACGAAACTAATTAATGTTAAACACACTATTGATTACTGGAACTGATACTGAAGCTGGTAAAACTGTTTTAACAACAGCATTAGCAGCCTATTGGCAAAAATATTACCCGCAGCGTAGCTGGGGAATCATGAAACCGATTCAATCAGGGATTGGCGATCGCGAATGGTATCAAAAGCTATTCGCGCTAAAACAATCTTCAGAAGAAATTACACCGTTGTACTTTGATGCACCTTTAGCGCCTCCTATCGCCGCCGCACGAGAAAACCGCCAAGTCGATTTAGGGGTGGTTTGGCAAGCTTTATCTAAATTGCGATCGCAACGTGATTTTTTGCTTGTAGAAGCTTTGGGAGGTTTAGGTTCGCCAGTGACTGACGAGTTAACCGTAGCCGATTTAGCGGGAGAATGGCGTTTACCAACGGTATTAGTAGTACCAGTTAGATTAGGTGCGATCGCTCAAGCAGTGGCGAACGTCGCATTAGCTAGGCAATCGCGCATAAATCTTAAAGGCATTGTTCTGAACTGTGTACAACCTCGAACTGATGCAGAAATAGCCGACTGGACACCACAGCAATTGATTCAATCACTAACTAATACCCCGGTTTTAGGTTGTTTGCCTTATTTCGATAACTTGAGTGATTTAGATAAACTTGCTCAAGTAGCATCAGATTTAGATTGGGAAACACTGACATTTTGAATGGGGAATGGGGAATGGGGAATGGGAAATGGGGAATTGGGAATTGGGCATTAATTTTCTCCCCATGTTCCATGTCTCATTCCCTACAATAAATTAAGTTAGCTGTACTTCAATTAGCTTGTCTTTATAATGGTTTCTACCTTTCCCAATTCCTCTTCTGTTAATCTATCTCGCATCCGGTTGGCAATTCGTTCATTGCAACCGCAATTGGTAGAGTGGCGGCGGCGATTGCATCAACAACCAGAGTTAGGTTTTCAAGAAAAACTGACGGCTGAGTTTGTATCACGAAAGCTGCAAGAATGGGGAATTGAGCATCAAACTGGCATTGCTCACACTGGCATTGTTGCCACCATTAAGGGTAACAAATTAGGTGCAGAGAAAGTTTTAGCGATTCGGGCAGATATGGATGCTTTGCCCATCCAAGAACTTAACGAAGTGCCGTACAAATCGCAGCATGATGGAGTGATGCACGCTTGTGGACATGATGGACATACTGCGATCGCATTAGGTACAGCTTACTATCTCCAGCAGCATCGCCAAGACTTCTCCGGTATAGTAAAAATTATCTTTCAGCCAGCCGAAGAATCACCAGGAGGCGCAAAGCCGATGATTGAAGCTGGAGTGCTGAAAAATCCTGATGTTGACGCAATTATTGGTTTGCACTTGTGGAATAACTTACCCTTGGGAACAGTGGGTATACGGGCTGGGGCATTGATGGCAGCTGTAGAGTCTTTTAATTGCACAATTTTGGGTAAAGGTGGACATGGCGCACTACCGCATCAAACTGTTGATTCTGTAGTAGTTGCTGCCCAAATTGTAAATGCTCTGCAAACCATTGTCGCCCGAAATGTGAATCCCATTGATTCGGCTGTGGTGACAGTGGGCGAACTTCATGCTGGAACTAAGGGAAATGTGATTGCTGATACAGCGAGAATGAGTGCTACCGTCAGGTATTTTAATCCAAGTTTGAAAGGCTTTTTTAACCAGCGCGTCGAGCAGATTATTGCTGGAATTTGTCAAAGTCATGGTGCGAATTATGACTTAGAATACTGGGCACTTTATCCACCAGTAATTAATGATATTAAGATAGCCGAATTGGTGCGAACTGTAGCAGAACAAGTGGTAGAAACCCCGTTGGGTATTGTGCCAGAATGTCAAACTATGGCTGGTGAAGATATGTCATTCTTCTTGCAAGAGGTTCCTGGTTGCTATTTCTTTTTAGGTTCTGCAAATCCAGAGAAAGATTTGGCGTATCCTCATCATCATCCCCGGTTTGATTTTGACGAAACCGCGTTGGGAATGGGTGTGGAAATATTTGTTAGATGCGTGGAGAAGTTTTTTAATTGAGTGGGTGTAAATTAGATTTTTTTACCCTGTTTAATTTACACCCAACTTTCCCAAGAAATTTCTCTGACTTGCCGCATTCGCTCAAAGTCGCTATCAGATGAAACAAGAGTCAATGAATGACGTAAAACTGTAGCAGCTATCCAGAGGTCATTTTCACTAATACCTATGGTATTTAGTTTGGTTGTTTTGCGTTTATTTTTTTCTTTTGGGCCGAATTGCTTGATAATTTCTGATTTAAAATCACCGTATATTTCTGTTGTTTCTTTATCGATCCCGTATAGGTTAATTCGTTTGAGAAATGCATTAATTTTTATTAAATTAGCAGCTTTTTGATGTGAGTTTTGTGCCATAAAGTGCAACTCACCAGCAACAATAACACTAGTTGCTAATTGTACCTGACCAAGCGATCGCAAGTGATTTACAACGCTAGGCACACCTTCCATCAAGAAGGAACAGTGATTAGTATCTAGTAGATACATAATTAAAATTCTAGAGGCATCCGACTATTATGAACTAGTTGCAGGCATTCTCTAATATCTGAACCTTCCCAACTACCGACAAATTCTAATAAATCTTCAGCAGTAGAACCTGTTAAGGTATGCTCTGTTGTAAGCATCTGAGCAAATTGGCTATCTGAAGATATGCTGTTTGTTTGATGTTTGGCTTGCAAAAATTGCACAAAATCTAAAATTTCCTGTAATAAGGGTTCAGGTAATTTTTCTAGTTCTTGATTAATTTGTTCCTTAGTAGTCATTATTGTCCCTGTGTTTACAAGGTTGAAAAACTGGGTATTGAATTTATATTTTAATCTAATAATATTGATTGTGGCTTTTTGTGTTTGCAAAGCGTGCGCCTGAGTACCTCGCTTATTTAAACAGTGCCAGGTAACGAAAATCTAGAACCCGCAAGGCTTCGTGGAAATATCTTGTTCGCAAAGTTTTAAAAATCTCGTAAACCTTTATAGATTAAAATGTAAAAATCCTTGTTCATGCACTACAATGAGTGCTTTCCCAATTTGTTGAATATAATCTACAGCCTCTTTTGCTGGGAGAAATCCTCGCGGTTGGACAATCTTGGCTAAATTATCTCCTAGAATATGCTCCATGACCATGCATTTTAAATCACCTTCCTCGAAGGTATCAATGACTTGGACAATATTCGGATGTTTGCATATTGCTAGTTTACGGGATTCATCTGCAAAACCTGATTTTAAGCGATCGCGGTCTTCGTTACTTAATTGATTCAGCAAATTGGAATCCAATGTTTTAATCACAACTTCCTTGCCATCCCGATCCTCAGCAAGATAAGTAATAGCAAAGTTCCCTTGTCCTAACTGTTGTTTAATTTCATACCGATCGCGGTGTAACTTTTGTCCAGATGCCCAAGTCATTGGTTGATTATCTCAGAGACTTATATTAATTTTTGCATATAGCAGTTTTCCTGTGGATGTAATACAGATTCTCTCAACAAATCTTCTGTAGCTTACACCCTGACATCTAAAAGTGAGGCTGTGATGCTTTAAAAAATGTAATATGACGCGATCGCAGAAGTTGTGTTATAAACACGGGCAAAGTCTTACAAAATACCAAAATCTTGACTATGAAGCTTTTTCGGTAAATGCGTAATTCCTATACCAATGGCATCAAATGCTACTGTAACCAATCAAGCTTTAGCGTTTAATCTTCAGTAATCTTTAAAAAATAGAAAAAATAATGTTAAGTATCCCTATTAACTTAAATTTACCTCGTACACCCCATTTAATAACTTCCTTGCCTGGGCCTCTAGCTCAAGCAATTGTACAACGCGATCGCGCCGTAACTTCTCCTTCTTACACCCGCGATTACCCGTTAGTTGTATCTCGCGGACAAGGTTGTATGGTAGAAGATGTGGATGGCAATGTATTTCTGGATATGACCGCAGGTATAGCCGTTACCGCCACCGGACACGCCCACCCGCAAGTTGTCAAAGCAATTCAAGAACAGTCTGAACGTCTGCTGCACATGTCAGGGACGGATTTTTATTATGAACCGATGGTGGAATTAGCGGAACAACTAGCGATTCGCGCCCCTTTTCCTCAACCACAGAGTAATACTGCGTTTCCCGCAAAAGTATTTTTCACTAATTCCGGGGCAGAGTCAAACGAAGGAGCGATTAAACTAGCTCGATATTACACCAAGCGATCGCTAATTGTGGCATTCTTAGGTGCATTTCACGGACGCACTTATGGCGCAATGTCTCTCACTGGTTCCAAAGTAGTGCAAAGAGCTAATTTTGGCCCTTTAGTTCCTGGGGTGACACATATCCCTTATGGAACTCACGCCAGCTTAGATTACCTGGAAGAACAGCTATTTGGGACAATTTTACCACCGCAAGAAGTAGCCGCGATCGTAGTTGAGCCGATTCAGGGAGAGGGTGGGTATATCGTACCAGAGGATGGTTTTTTAAAACGGATTCGGGATATTTGCGATCGCCACGGTATTCTGATGGTAGTGGATGAAGTGCAAGCGGGAATGGGGCGGACTGGTCGCTTATTTGCGATCGAGCATTGGGGTGTGATGCCTGATATTATTACAACTGCTAAAGGTATTGCCAGTGGTTTGCCATTAGGTGCGATACTTGCCAGACCAGAGTTAATGACTTGGCCTCCAGGTTCTCACGCTACCACATTTGGCGGTAATCCCGTAGCTTGTGCGGCTGGTATTGCCACACTGCGATTGTTAGAAAGTGGTTTGATGGCAAACGCTACCCAGATGGGAGAATTCTTACAGGTTAGTCTTACCGAGTTGCATCAAAAATTTCCTAGAGTATCGCCGCCGCGAGGTAAAGGTTTGATGGTTGCGGTAGATTTATTAGATGAACAAGGTAATCTAGATCATAAATTGCGCGATCGCATTATCCAAGAAGCTTTTTTACACGGTTTATTATTGCTAGGTTGTGGTAAAGCTGCAATTCGTTTCTGTCCCCCTCTAGTTATCGACAGCGACCAAATTCAAATAGCCCTTCAGATTATCAGTAATATTTTAAGTTCTTAAAAAATGACAAATAAAATTGCCCTCAATTTATGGAAATTACTCTGGCAAGAATACAGCACCAGAGTAAATCATGCCCGTACCTACCAGCAAATGATTACTGCTGCGGGTGGGACTGTCGCCAACGACCACATCGCCTTTCGGTCTTTGCGTTTATTAGTAGATAGTCCGCAGGGTCAAGTTAACTTAGGAATTGACTATCTCGCACAACTTGCAGAAGCTTTAGGTTATGTAGCGGCTGGAGAGTATAATTTTGCTCAAACTCATCTCTATGCCCGTCATTATCGTCATCCGCAGCAAGAGAAATTGAACTTACCCAAACTTTTTATCAGCGAGTTGATTGTTGATGAGTTGCCTGTTAATATTGCTCAACTCATCTCAAAAACAGTATCTGCAATCCCAGATAAACTAACCTCACCCCTTACTCTTCTACAAAAAGATGGGAATATTGAAACCATTGCCAAACAACTCCAGCAAGTCTTTACCCGTCCTTGGCTACCTCCCCAGCGTTCTGTTGTCGAAGAGGTGAATCAGGTTACTCAGTATGGGGCTTGGGTATTACTGCACGGATATGCTGTCAACCACTTTACAGGCTACGTCAACGGACAGAACACCCTAGAATATCCAGATATTGATACTACCGCGAGTGCTTTGGCTAATCTGGGTGTGCCAATGAAAGCAGAGATAGAGGGAAATGTTGCCTGTGGTTTGCGCCAAACTGCAACTCAAGCGGTAACGGAAATGGTGACAGTATTAGATGATAACAGTGGTGCAGAAATTCAGATTCCTTGGACTTACGCCTATTATGAAATTGCCCAGCGCTATTTAGTACAAGTTGAGTCTGGAAAGCAGATACTTTTTGATGCTTTTTTAGGAAGTAATGCCCAGCAATTGTTTGAAATGACTCGTCTATCTAAATAGCCCAGAGTCAGTTTCACAAATTCGGTTAACCCAGGAGACGCGATAAATCGCCGTCTCTACCAAAGTATGTGTTGCAATCATTACCTCCTGCTCCCTGCCCCCTGCCCCCTGCCCCCTGCTCCCTGCTCCCTGCCCCCTGCCTCCTGCCCCCTGCCCCCTGCCTCCAAACCCCTGTATCAACACAGATGCTCCCGGAAATACTCAGCGTAAAGTTGACAACGCGGTAACACCATACGCCCTTCTCGACGCACTAAACCTGCACCCCGGAGGCGAAAGAAAATTCGTTCATCTTCGCAGATATTCTGGCGAATTATTTGGAACATTGCTTGAACCAATTCTTGTTTGTTATGCAACCGAAAGAGATGATTACGCAGATGATTGCCAAAGGGGCCATTATCAGTGGTGGCTTTGGCAAATAGTTCGGTTGCAGAGAGGCGTTGGCTAGCAACTGAGTAGAGTGCAAGGCGGATTAAGTAAGGATGTCCCCCTAACAACGCCATTAATTGCTGTTCTTGGTTGGAGTTGAAGGGGGAATGGTGACGGCGGTTGAGGTCAGCCACTTGTGAGGCGGTAAAATCTTCTAAATCAATTACTTGCCCAACATTAAAAGGAGATTGGTTGAGATTATCTATTAACTGGTAGGGTTCGGTAGAAGTAACCAGTGCTAAATCCAGTTGCTTCCAAATGGGTGCGGTGGCGCGGCTATTGTGCCAACTTCGCAGCATTCCAAAGAAATCAGAGCGAAAATCAGTATCAAAAACCCTTTCAACTTCATCCATCGCCAAAACAAGAGGGTTGCCAAACTCCTTTAGTAAGTAGCGGCCGACATAGCGGGTACAGCGCTGACTATTGCCCAAGGGCATATTCCAATATGCATCTACTTTATCGGTCATTGCCAGTTCATCAGTTAACCAAGTACAGAACTGGCGAAAGAAGAGGTCGGCATTAGTTAAGGCGGCTTTGTCAAACAATTGGAAATCCAGCAAAGCAACTTGTTTACCTGCATTCACAGCAGTATTAATTGTGCGGATTAGGAGTGAACTTTTGCCCATTTGCCGGGGGCCTTTGATTGTAATTGTCACACCTTGGCGTTCAATCGTTTGCAAAGCAAGTGCATCAGATGAGCGTTCCACATAAAAGTGAGATTGCGATTCCATTGTCCCTTCCGGCATTTCCAGCAAGACGGGCTGGGCTGAAGGAAAGGGATGAGGTAGGGGTGACGGCTGACTTATTTGGAGTAAATCTGCCTTAGATTTTTCTTCACCAATAGCCAATGTACCGCCAGAGATAACTTGCAACAATTCATCTATCAGGCGGGGTGTATCTTCTTCATCTTTCCAGAACGCCCAGTTAATTCCATTTAGATAGGCACTCAAGGGATAGACAAACGGTTCTTGATAAGCCAGACGCACAGGGAGAATCACCGGTCGTCCTTGCTGTGATTTTGCCAAATGGTGTGCTGTCTCGATTTCTGCCACCACCATCTCGCTTTGGGTTGACCAGGCGGAAAGAAAAGTAATCAGAAAATCAGCTTGGCGGATTTCTGCTTCAATACGTTCAGCCCAGCGTGTGCCAATAGACATCGTTTGGTCGATGAAGACTTTGTGTTGCTGCGATAGCGCCTGGAAAACTTGCGATGCTACTGTATCATCTGGGTGAACATTACGCTTATAGCTGATGAAGATACGTTTAGCCTGTGAATTTGACATTGCTATAGGAATTCGGTTTGATTTGGAGAAGTTAGTTGGTTTAGCAGGCAATAGGCAAGAGGCAAGGGGAAAGAAGGATTTTATTCACAGTGGTATCAATTAGATACACTCTACTACAGCGTAGTTGCACGCAATTACCGACAACGCAAAAAAATTGTCTACGAGTATCAAAGCCTCA
>NZ_JAYGHE010000050.1:9852-12010 GCF_034931145.1 Nostoc sp. UHCC 0252
ATTAATGAAGCTCAAAGACTCATTAATGGAGTTCAAAGACTCATTAATGGAGTTCAAAGCCTCATTAATGGAGTTCAATGGCTCATTTATCAGCTACAGATGTAAATCAGGTTAAAGAACGCAACCAACCTAAAATTGTTTTTACAGTAATTTTCAGGTAAATAGACAAAATGTATTACACAATGTCATTGTAAATGGAGCGATGCCAAAGTGCGGGCTACGCCTACGCCCTTTCGTTCCCCTTCTTCTCGGAGTCTGTTACATGGCTAATCCAACCATTTACACCGTAGGCGGGACTGTACAGGCTGGCGGTGGGATTTACATTCCCCGTCAAGCTGATGAAGAATTGCTGGGTTTATGTCGGTCGGCAACTTTTGCTTATGTACTGACACCTCGCCAAATGGGTAAGTCTAGCCTGATGGTACGCACGGCGCAAACCCTGACAGATGAGGGAATTCGCTCGGTAATTGTTGACCTCCAGGAATTGGGGGCAAGTGTCACAGCCGAACAGTGGTATTTTGGCTTTTTGGTCAAACTGGATGACCAACTCATGTTTGATACAGATGTGGTGAGTTGGTGGCAAGAACACGAGCATCTGGGAGTATCGCAACGGCTGACACAGTTTTTTGAGAGGGTTTTGCTGGCTGAGGTTGAAGGACAAGTGGTGATTTTTGTCGATGAAATTGACTCTACCCTCAGCCTGGATTTTACCGATGATTTTTTTATTGCAATTCGTTATCTCTATGTTGCGCGTGCGACTAATGCTGAATTTGGGCGGCTTTCTTTTGTCTTAATGGGGGTAGCGACTCCCGGCGATTTAATCAGCGATGCCAAGCGCACACCTTTTAATATTGGACAGCGTGTAGATTTAACTGATTTTACCTTTGAGGAAGCCTTACCCTTCGCTGAGGGATTGGGATTACCCAGCGATGAAGCCAAGCAGGTATTACGCCACGTGTTGAAGTGGACGGGGGGACATCCTTATTTAACGCAGCGTCTTTGTGGAGCCTTGGTTTTGATCCCCCCAACCCCCCTTAAAAAGGGGGGCAATGAACTTCTAGGTTTGGAGATTTCTCCAACCACCCTTAGTAACAGTTCTATTCTTCCGCCCTTCTTAAGGGGAGTTAGGGGGGATCGAGTCTTATCCGCAGCCGATGTAGACAGAATAGTTAACAGCACATTTTTTGGTGCAATGAGTGAGCAAGACAATAACCTGCAATTTGTCCGCGATATGCTGACTAAACGCTCACCAGACCGGGAGGTTTTGACTATTTACCGCCAGATTCGCCAGGGTAAGCGGGCGGTTGTTGATGAGGAGCAGTCTTTAGCTAAATCTCACTTGAAGCTGTCGGGGGTGGTGCGGCGGGAGAATAATGTTTTGCGGGTGCGGAATGAAATCTATCGGCAAGTCTTTGATTACAAGTGGATTAATAAACATTTGCCGTTTAACTTGCGGGATAGGTGGGAACAGCTTAAACCTGCACTGCCTTATGTGATTGTAATGGTAGTATTCTCGGCATTATCAGTGGGATTAACTGGGTATATTTATGAGCAAAATCTGATTGCCCAAGATGCCCGCGACAATGAAAAAGAGCAACGTTTAATTGCTCAAGATGCCCTGAAAAGAGAACAAACACAGCGACAAGAAGCAGACCGTCAAACTAAAAATGCTCAGAACCAGCAGAGAATAGCAGACAACCAGCGTCGAAGGGCTGAAGCAGGTGAGGCAGAAGCTAAATCGGCAGAGGAATTAGCTGAAAAACGAGGAGTAGACTTACAAAAAGCACTTGAGAAAACCAAAGCGGCTGAACAATTAGCCAGACAAAGACAAGCAGAAGCCGAAAAACAGCGAAACATTGCTCAAAAACAAGAACAGCAAGCAAATGCTGCCAAAGCCGATGCAGATAAACGCCGGATAAATGCAGAAATTCTTGCTGATAGCCTCAAATTACAAAACCTGCTGACATTAAATTTAGAACTTGATACTTTAATAGCAGGCTTGAAGTTAGGAAAACGACTCAAAACTCCAGATAAAAATGTAGAATCAGATACCCGCGTTTTGGCAGTAGCCACACTCCAGCAGGTAATTTATGGAGTCAAAGAACGTAATCGATTAGAAGCTCATAGCGATTCGGTTAGGGGCGTGGCATTTAGTCCC
>NZ_JAYGHE010000050.1:12300-59868 GCF_034931145.1 Nostoc sp. UHCC 0252
GGAATCTCAATTTGGATGATTTAATGGTTAAGGGTTGTGCTTGGGTGCGCGATTATTTGCAAAATAACCCCAATGTGAATGAGAGCGATAAGCGTTTATGTGATGATATTGGCACAGGCAGGTGATAGACCTCTCCCTGCCTTGAACTAAAGTTCAAGGCTGTCCCTCTCCGAGTCGGAGAGGGACGATTTTGTGTAGTAAAACCAGGGAGAGGTCTTTTGATTGAGGTACGCAAAGAGATTTTCGTAATGAGCGATGTCTACGACGGGCTACGCCTACGCCGGAATTTGAGATAAAGCGATCGCTGTTGCTGTAATCTGAGGAAGTGCGATCGCTTGTATGATTTCAATTCTGGTCTAATTTTAGAAACTGCGATCGCTGATGAGTAAATAATTGGTTTTTGAAGACGCGATAAATCGCCGTCTCTACAAGGGTTTTCGGGTGATGGGGAATTGTCCGAATGAAAATCCTTTAACTATTTCTGAAGCGCCTGTTGAAAAGTCTTGATGGCATCAACATGATTTACCATATTAATGCAGCGTAACAACAAATCCAGATCGATCCCTTTGACCTCTTCACTACTGGAAACCCTTTCATAATGAAGTCCGTCGCCCTCAGAGCGCAGGTGATAAACTTCTAACACACCATCTTCCCAAAACCATACTTCAGGAATCAATAGCCGCTTGTATGCCTCCAGTTTGTTAATACCGCCACTGCTAAACACCACTTCTATCGCCAAATCGGGACGCACTCTACCAGGAGCGAGTTTATAAGATTTATCTGCTTCTCGCTTCACAGCACCCGATTCACTTTCTAAGGTCATTGAGCCAGTGGGGGTAAAGTCAAACCCTGCCATCAGCAAGTACAGTTCCAGCAATGCGCCGAGCCTTTCCTTAACGGTTTCGTGTGCTTCTCCTGGCATTCTTCGAATCTCCAATATTCCATCCAGGAAAGACAGCCTATATCCGGGACGTTCTAACAACTGCTCAACTGCTTTGAATTCTCTCCAGGTTACTCCCTCAAACAATAGGGGTGATTCTTGACGGGGTGTAGCGATCGCCACTGGGATCATAAAAGTCTCCAGTCTCTTTATAAAGAAGAAATTATCAACGCTTGGAGGACAATTTATTGTAGCAGTGTCAGTAACAAAAATCATCATGGTCATTGCGAGCGAAGCGAAGCAATCCCAGCCCTTGCGATTGCTTCGCTTCGCTCGCAATGACATTGAATTAATTCTGTCTGACTACTTATTCAAATAATCTCGCGCTTTGCCAGATATTGGTACATCTGCCAACGGGCATCTACTTCGACCTGGGCTTGTTCTAATAAGTGCTTGGCAACTTCGGGTTTACTCTTGGTGAGCATTTTGAAGCGATTTTCTTGATACATTGAATGCTCTACCGATTGGGTTGGCGATCGCATATCCAATTGCAATGGATTTTTACCCTGGTTAAGCAATTCTGGATTATGCCGATACAACAACCAACGACCTGATTCTACCAGAGTTTTCTGATGATTCATCCCGGTAGTCATGTTTATGCCGTGGGCGATGCAATGGCTGTAAGCAATAATTATTGATGGCCCATCATAAGCTTCTGCTTCCAAAAAGGCTTTGAGAGTATGTTCGTCTCTAGCACCAAGGGCTACACTTGCTACGTAAACATTTCCGTAGGTCATAGCAATCATCCCTAAGTCTTTCTTCCCTCCTGGCTTACCACTGGCGGCATATTTAGCAACTGCGGCTCGTGGCGTAGCTTTGGAAGATTGACCGCCTGTATTAGAATACACTTCTGTATCCATTACTAAAATATTCACATTTCGACCACTAGCAATTACGTGATCGATGCCGCCAAAGTCAATGTCATAAGCCCAACCGTCACCGCCAACAATCCAGACGCTTTTTCTCACCAAGTAGTCAGTAAGAGATTTTAGATTTTGGATTTTAGATTTTAGATTAGGATCGAAAGTTACGATTTCATCTAACTTCTGCTGCAACAGTTCTATCCTTTCGCGCTGTTCCCAAATGTCAGCCTCAGATTTTTGTTCAGCTTTCAGGATTGAATAAACAAAATTTTCATCGATTTCACTCCCCAACTGCTGCAACAATTCCGCCGCAAACTCGGCTTGTTTATCGAGGGAGAGGCGGAAGCCAAAACCGAATTCGGCGTTATCTTCAAATAGATTATTAGACCACGCTGGGCCGCGTCCTTGGGCGTTAGTTGTCCAGGGAGTGGTGGGGAGATTTCCACCATAGATTGAGGAGCAACCTGTAGCATTAGCGATGACGGCGCGATCGCCAAACAATTGTGTTAATAGTTTTAAATAAGGTGTCTCACCACAACCTGCACAAGCACCAGAGAATTCAAATAAAGGTTCTTGCAGTTGTTGTTGGCGAATTTGGTTTAATTTTAGCGATCGCCTGTCAGGATTAGGTAAACTCAAGAAGAAATCCCAGTTTTTCCGCTCTTGTTCCCGCAATGGCAACTGCTGTGCCATGTTAATCGCTTTCCGCAATGGCTCAGATTTATCTTTAGCAGGGCAAATATTTACACAAATCGTACATCCGGTACAATCTTCTGGGGCTACCTGAATGGTAAATTTTTGATTGGCAAAGTCTTTATCTTTTGCACCAGTTGATTTAAAGGTTCCTGGTGCATTGACTAACTCATCCGGTTGATAAGCTTTTGCACGAATGGCGCTGTGGGGACAAACCATCACGCACTTACCACATTGAACGCAGACATCCGGCTCCCATACGGGTATCTCTTCGGCAACGTTACGTTTTTCCCACTTGGCAGTACCTACGGGAAAAGTGCCATCAACAGGTAATGTGCTAACAGGTAAATCATCACCTTCCCAAATCATGATTTTGCCCAGAACGTCCCGCACAAATTCGGGAGCAGAGTCTAGTAATGTTGGATTTTGGACTTCGGCTTCGCTCAGTCGGACGATTTTAGATTTTAGATTATTGATTGTCTGTGGGACATCTACTTTATGCAAGTTGTCTAAGGTGTTGTCTACAGCTTGCAAGTTCATGCGGACAACTTCAACACCTTTTTTACCATAGGTCTTATCAATCGCTTGTTTGATTTTAGCGATCGCTTCTTCTTGCGGCAAGACACCCGCTAAGGCAAAGAAGCATACTTGCATAATGGTGTTAATTCTGCCACCCATGCCACTTTCACGGGCAACCTGGCTAGCATTTATCACATATAACTTCAAATGTTTGTCGATAATTTGTTGCTGCACCTTCAACGGCAAATTTTCCCAGACGGTATCTGCATTGTATGGACTATTAAGCAGCAAAGTTGCCCCAGGAATAGCAGCTTTCAAAATATCTATGCGTTCTAGAAATCCCCAGTGATGACAACCAATAAAGTTCGCTTGGTCAATTAAGTAGGTGGAACGAATTGGCTCTTTACCAAAACGGAGGTGAGAGACAGTCATCGAGCCAGATTTCTTAGAATCATAGACAAAGTAGCCTTGGGCATAATTGTCGGTTTCTTCACCAATAATCTTGATAGAGTTTTTGTTCGCCCCAACAGTACCATCTGAACCCAACCCATAGAACATTGCCCGAACAACATTATCCGATTCTGTAGAAAAATTAGGGTCAAAGCTTAGAGAAGTGTAAGTAACATCGTCATTAATACCGATAGTAAAATGCTTCTTCGGCTGTCTTTGCGCGAGATTATCGAAGATGCCCTTCACCATCGCCGGCGTAAATTCCTTAGAAGAAAGACCATAACGCCCACCAATAACTTTAGGAGTGCTGAGTGCTGAGTGCTGAGTAAGGAGTAAGGAGTGAGGAGTGAGGAATTCTTCCCCTGCCTCCCCTGCTCCCCCTGCCTCTTCTCCCCACGCTTCATGGATAGCAGCCACAACATCCAAATACAAAGGCTCCCCGGCGCTACCTGCTTCTTTGGTGCGATCGAGAACTGCGATCGCATTTACACTAGTTGGTAATACTGCAACAAACCTTTGGACATCAAAGGGGCGATAAAGTCGCACTTTGACTACACCAAGTTTTTCACCACGGGCGTTAAGATAATCGACTGTTTCATGGACGGTTTCACAGCCTGAACCCATAAGAACGATAACGCGATCGGCATCTTTAGCACCGTAATATTCATAGATTTTATAATGCCTTCCCGTGCGTTCTCCAAACTCATCCATGATGCGCTGGACAATTTCTGGACAAGCGTTGTAGTAAGGGTTCGCACCTTCTCTTCCTTGGAAATAGACATCGGGGTTTTGGGCAGTACCGCGCAATACTGGACGATCTGGGGTGAGGGCACGGCTGCGGTGGGCGAGTATTAGATTATCGTGGATTAGCGATCGCAAATCATCATCTGACAGCAATTTGACTTTCTGCACTTCATGAGAGGTACGGAAGCCATCAAAGAAGTGCATAAACGAGACTCGCGTCTCTAAAGTAGCAGCATGGGCGATGAGAGCAAAATCTTGACTTTCCTGCACCGAAGCCGAACACAGCAGGGCAAAACCAGTTGCACGAGCCGCCATCACATCGCTATGATCGCCAAAGATTGATAACGCATGAGTAGCCAGAGAACGGGCGGCAACGTGAACCACGGCGCTAGTCAGTTCACCAGCAATTTTGTAGAAGTTGGGTATCATCAACAACAATCCCTGAGATGCCGTAAAGGTGGTACTCAGAGAACCTGTTTGCAATGCCCCATGCACAGCACCAGCCGCTCCCCCTTCGCTCTGCATCTGCACGACGCTGGGAATAGTCCCCCAGAGGTTGGGACGACCTTCTGCTGACCAAGCATCTGCCCATTCACCCATTGCTGAAGAGGGGGTGATAGGATAAATGGCAATTACTTCATTTAATTTGTAAGCAACACGGGCGACAGCTTCATTCCCGTCGATGGTTGCAAAGGTTTTGTTCATAATTTAACTTTTCCCCATCTTTCAACTGCATGATCGGAACACGTAAATATAAGACTTAAAAATAGCCAGAGTCAGGTAGGCGGTGTATTATGCGCTTTTTAGTTAACTTGAAATAAATACTGTATATATGAATATCTCATCTGAAAGAACGCATCTATTAATATGTCTTAATCATGTACTCAATCACTCAGGTATTGATTGAATAAGGCTTTGAGATAATTTTTTATTTTTTGTGGGGTATGGGTTCGGGAATCTTTTTGTTCGCTAAATTCGATTTAGAGAGACGCGATAAATGTTCGAGACGCGATAAATCGCCGTCTCTACAAGGGTTTTGGTTTTATCTGAACTGTATTGGCCTTGAAAGGGCTATATAAAATTAGTTAACTATTGACTGAAAGCGTTGTAGTTGTATCTATACCATCAGTTTTCAGTTGACCATCTTCCATATAAATGATGCGATCGGCAATATCAAGGATGCGATTGTCGTGGGTAACTAGCAAAATTGTACAACCTTGTTCTTTGGCTAGCTTTTGCATTATTTCTACGACATCGCGCCCAGATTTTTTGTCGAGTGCAGCCGTAGGTTCATCTGCTAAGACAATTTTAGGATGGCTAACTAAAGCACGAGCGATCGCAACCCGTTGTTTTTGCCCTCCAGATAGTTTCTCTGGGTAATAATCTATACGATCGCCTAAACCGACAGTTTCCAAAATAGCGATCGCTTTTGCATCAATATCCTGATTCAGAAAATCATCATGCAACTCTAAAGACATCCGTACATTTTCTCTAGCTGTTAAAAAAGTCATCAAGTTATGAGCCTGGAAAATATAACCAATTTGGCGGCGCAGCTTAGTTAACTGCTGCTTTTTGGCATCACAAATTTCCTTTCCTAAAATTTTGAGACTACCTTCTTGGGCAGAACGTAATCCACCCATTAAGGTTAACAAGGTAGTTTTCCCCGATCCAGAGGGGCCAGTCATAATGACAATTTCCCCTGCCTTAATCTCCAAATTGATGTCAAATAAGACTTGTTTACGAAGCCCACCTTCACCAAAATAGTGGTTGAGGTTACTAACAGAAATTACAGATTCTAAAGTAGAAAGCGTTGAGTTGGAATTTTCTGGTAAAGATTTTTGCAACATAAGATTTTATAAAGCATTGGTATGGAAAAATAATTTTTGTAGAGACGCGATTCATCGCGTCTTCTGTACAGACATAATTAATCGCGTCTAAAAAACATCAGCAGGATCAGCAGATCGTAACTTCCGTATTGCGATCGCCCCAGAAACACTACACATAATCACGGTCAAAATCCAAACCTGGATCGCCCGTTCCATTTTCATGAAAATAGGAAGCATTGTCGCCGCATAAGTGACTTGATACAACCCAAATGAAAGGAAGAATCCAGGCAGAAAACCTAAAATAGCCAACAATAACGCTTCTTGAATTAGAACACCCAAGAGATAGTTATCGGTGTATCCCATTGCTTTAAGGGTGGCGTATTCTGGCAAGTGATCGGAAACATCAGAATAAAGGATTTGGTAAACAATCACGATGCCAACGATAAACCCGACTGCTGTACCCAAACCGAAAATAAAACCAATGCCAGTACCTTCTTCCCAGTAAGTTCTCTCAACTTTGGCAAACTCTTCTGGAGTGAGGACTCTCACATCTTTAGGTAGTCCATTCACAAGTTGCGATCGCACTTTTTCTGGATCTGCATCTGGTTTAAGCGTGATTAACCCAACTTCGATGCGATCGCGTTGACGCTGTGGAAATAGTTGGAGAAAGGTCGAGTCACTGGTGATCACATTACCATCGGCAGCAAAGGAAGCACCATCAGTAAACAAGCCTTTAACAAAGACGGCTTTACTATTCAGTTCCGTGTCAAATTTGCCTGTATTCTTAAAGATATCGGCAACCGCCCCATATTCTGGACGGCCTGCTTGGTCAAACAAAACTTGATACAACTGTTTAAGATGCTCCTGATTTTGCTTAATTTCGGGCGATTTGAATGCTGATTTTGCCGGATCTACACCCCAAACCAAAATGGCACGCTCAAGACGTGTTTCAGGATTTCGCCACTGTCCAGTACTGATGTAGACAGAATTAACTGACTGAACACCTTCATAACCTAATGTTTGATATAGTCGCTCTCTGGAGAAATTTTTTACAGAAAATAAAGTTTGAAATTGGGGATTAATTAAAACCAAATCTGCCTGTAAATTGCGATGAGGTTTCACCGCAGCATCAAAAAGCGCACTTTCAAATCCCAACTGAATAAACATCAGTATATCGGCAAATGCAATACCTGCGACTGCAACAGCCAGACGGGTTTTTTCTTTCATTAACTGCCGCCACGCTAGCGGCGTTTTGCGAAATAGTTTAGAAACCATATTTAAAAAACCCTTTAATAACCCAGTGTTTCAGCTTGCTGTTCAAGCTGTAGCTCTCGCATCAAAAGAAATAATGGAAGACCTAAAGACACACCAACTAAAAGACTACAAACAATGTAAACCCAGAGATTTTGCATTTTCAGGCGTGTTCCTTCCCAAAATACGAATGTCCACAAAACTAGGGATGAAACAATAACATCCATGCCAAAAAAACCAGAAATTTTGTTGGCAAATAGTTGTTCAAAAAACAGCTTTATATCAAGACCATGCTCTATTAAAAACGGAACAAACTGGGAGTAAGGTAGAACGAAGCCAAGTACACAAAGCAAAAGATATATGACTTTAACCATGATTAAATTCACCTTATAAAAAATGATTCAATTCACGAGACAACAATTGACATCCTCACCGCCGTGAACACACTCTTAAGAAGGAGTAATGAGTAGTGAGTAAGGAGTAATGAGTAAAATTCTTAACTTATTACTCATTACCTATTACTTGTACGCAAAGCAGCTTGTGAGAAATGCGGGTTAAACCCATTTTTATGATAAAAACTCTATATTTCAATTGCTGTCTGTACCTGTAAGTTAGTGAAACCTGCAACTCGTTTGCTGTCTTCGGGACTGAGGCGAATTTTCACCTCAACTACTCGGCTATCAAGGTTTTCCCCTGGCTCGTTGCTGAAAACGTTTTGTCTATTTACCTGCAAGCCAATTTGGGCAACGGTTCCTCGCAGTTCACCGGCAAACGCCTGACTGCTAATCACTGCTTGTTGTCCTAATTTCACTTTACCGATATCGGTTTGATAAACTTCTGCTACTGCCATCATCTCGTCTGTTTGCCCTAAGTCTGCAATGCCAGAAGTACTAATTTTTTCTCCGACTCGCGTATGAATTTTGATAATCTGTCCCGCCATCGGTGCTTTGATGTAAGCACCTGCCAATTCAGTTTGGGCATGTTTGAGTGTAGCGATCGCATTTTCAACTTCTGTCTTAGCTGCGGCTACATCTACAGGGCGAACTTCTGCAATACTGGTAAGCGTAGCTTTGGCTTCGCTAACTTGCTTGCTACCAGTAGCGTTAGTCCGGGCGAGTGCTGCTTTGGCTTCAGATAGTTGTTTAGTAGCAGTGGTATTAATCCGGTTGAGAACTGCTTTAGCTTCGTCTACTTGTTGTTTAGCAGTTTCTACAGTTAAGCCTTTGGTGTCATACAAAGAGTTAGAAACTGCACCTTGAGAATATAACTGCTGATAACGTTGATATTCGGCTTCGGCATTTTTAAGTTCTGCCTCTAGCTTCTTAATGGTTGCCTCTTGCGCGATTCTGTCCCCTTCCCACTGCGCCTCTATGCGGAATATCGCTTCCTGTTGCGCTGTTTTGTCTCCTTGGGATTGGGCCTGGAGACGTTCAACACTTGCTTGCTGGGCGTTAATTTCTCCTACTTTTGCTCCTGCTTGCACTTGAGCGAGTTTAGCTTGAGCAACTCTGACTTGTTGTTGGGCTTGTAGTACAGCAGTTTGCAAGCGATCGCGGGCATCTAAAATTGCTACCATCTGTCCGGCTTGAACGCGATCGCCTTCTTTGACTAAAATTCGGGCAATGCGATCGCCATCCAATGCCAAGGGCGCAAATAAGCTAATTACCTCTGCTTCTGGTTCTAGTCGTCCTAATGCAGCCACTTTTTGAATTTTGGGCGTGGTTTCTACTGGCTCAGATTTCTCTGTTTGACCAACTAACCCAGACCGGGAAATTCCATAAACAACAATTCCACCTGTAATCAGAGTAGCTGCAATTACTAATGCAATCAACCCTTTATTATTAGAAGCTTTTTTTGACAAAACCATCTTTTTTACTCTCCTAAAAAATCTAGCTCTCCAAACCTGTTTTATTCCTAATTCCTAACTCTTGCGGCAAATATGCTGTGAGCATTTTGCCTAATAATGTACATTGTTCAATAAAATCAATTGTTTCATCACCCCATAACTTCTCCAAAATTAAACCGTTGACAAAGCTCAAGACAAAGGAAGCCAATACCGGATCTTGAATACCTAAAAAATCGCAGGCTGCCTGCTGATAACGCTGATTAGTCCGCTTAAAAACACTATTACTCAACATTTCCTTAGAGTCTTGATGTTGACAAAAATCAATCCAAATATAAGTCCATTTAATAAAGTAATCTTCGTTTTTCACTAGATACCTACCTAGTGCTTCCATTGCCATTTGTAGGGTTTGCGCCCCTTCTAATTCAGCCAATGCTGCACTTAAATCTTGCTCACATATTTCTTGGGCCAATTGCTCAAATAAAGCTTGTTTGCTGGGAAAATAGTGGTATAGCGTACCAGTAGAAACCCCTAATCCTTCAGCAATTTGGCGCATAGTAATGGAACCATAGCCTTTTTGGGCAAATAAATCAAAGCACTTGTCGAGCAGTTCTTTACGGTATTGCTCATGGTCAACAATCTTAGGCATGACTCAGTTTATTTATATCGAACGCTCGTTATATTTCAAGATAACATCTTTACTTTTTATGTGTCAAAACATATTTGATTGATTTAAATCGAACATGCGTTATAGCTTAACCTAATTCTGCGCTAAATATACTCATCAGTTTTGAGTTAGCGTTGGTGCAGCGTTCCCCAGAAAATCTTACCGAAGGGAGATGCAATGACTGTGGGAATCATAACTAAACCTTAAAAAGGACTATACTTCTTGTGTAATATAATAATCCGTGTGTTTCTTAATTAAGTAAAATTTATGCCTTATCGGAGAAAATTTTTAACAAGAGCAGGATACACAACCCTTTCTGCCTTATTGACTATGGGTTTTTTACAAAAGGATAAGCAGAAGCAAAACGAGAACACGGATTCTATTGCAGCAACTTATCCAAATATAAATACTCCGCTTCGGCAAATAGCTGCTGCTAAAAGAAAGCGTTATGGCGCAGCAGTTGATGGTGAATTTTTGTTTAAAGAGAAGGATTACGCTGACCTGATTGCTCGTGAATGTTCGATTGTGACACCAAATGGTGAATTAAAATGGAACGCCACTGAACCACAGCCAGGAAAATTTACCTTTGAATCAGCAGATGCGATCGCTAATTTCTGCCAAGAAAATAATCTAGAATTACATGGACATACCCTTTTCTGGCACATGGGGAAACCAGACTGGCTTCCTTATCCTCCCACTCTTGAGATGATCGAACGGCATGTTACAGGAGTTATGGGGCATTATCGCAATAGCCCCGTTTTAAAATCTTGGGATATTGCCAATGAAATTATCGCGGACAGTGAAAATGATACTGATAACCCTACCTACGGCTTGCGTAGAGGTGTAAAGCCAGAATTAATTCGAGACTTATTTCAAATTGCCGCCGATGTTGATAACACTAAGAAATTTTATTTAAACGATTACGGCATCGAAGGCGCTACATGGAAATCAAGCCGTTTCCTAAAAATGATCGAATATCTAAAGAATAGTGGCGTTAAAATTGACGGGGCAGGTATACAAGCGCATCTATGGTTTTCTACCGCTTATGGTTTTGATGCGACAGGATTTAGTTCCGTCTTAAAACGGCTTAACGATATGGGAGTTAAACCAGTAATTACAGAATTAGATATTATCATTGATAGCCCAGTACCTGATACTATCCCAAAGCTAGACCAGATGGTAGCCGACGGTTACAAGCGATTTCTTGATATCTGCTTTGCGGCTAAAGTTGATACTGTAACTACGTGGGGAATTACCGACCGTCATACCTGGATACGTCATCCCGACTGGATGCCAAAAAAAACCTATGGGGATAATCCAAATCTCTGGAAATTTTTGCGTCCGCTTCCCTTTGATGAAAACCTGAAACCTAAACTTGCCCGTAACGCTATAGCCCAGGCTTTTAGGCAAGCAACTTAAGAGACAGTAGTTGCACTTAACCGTAACCTTTCCTAATGCATTGGAAAAGGTTAGGTTAGGGTGTAATAACTGGGGAAATCATAACTAATACCAATATACGACAGATGGGTAGGGGCACAACAATGTTGTGCCCTTACGAATAATTGATGTGTCGCAAACATTATTTGAATTGATATAAAATTATCTGGTCATTTAACTTTTAAAGCGATCGCATGGTGGCGGATATGATCTTCGATAAAACTGGCGATAAAATAATAACTGTGGTCATAACCTTCTTGGTAACGCAAGTTTAGCGGTTGCTTCACATCTACACAAGCTTGCTGAAACACCTCTGGCAGTAATTGTTCAGCTAAAAATTGATCAGCAGTCCCTTGATCAATGAGAATCGAACTATGATATCCTACTTGCTTGACTAATTCAGTCGCATCATAAGCACGCCAACTTTCTTGATTGTTGCCAAGATAACCATTGAAAGCCTTTTTACCCCAAGGACAACGCATAGGTGCGGTGATAGGCGCTAAGGCTGATACTGATTTGTACAATTCTGGGTTTCTCATTGCACAGACAAGCGCCCCATGTCCCCCCATCGAATGACCAAAAATACCTTGTTTGTCAGGTTGCGTAGGGAAATTTGCAGTAATTAAAGCAGGTAATTCGCGGACAACGTAACTATACGTTTGGTAGTTTTTACGCCACGGTTCCTCTGTCGCATCAACATAAAAGCCCGCACCCGTGCCAAAATCCCAATCATCATCTTCACCTGCAATGCCAGTATTACGCGGACTAGTATCTGGTACAACCAACATCAAACCGTACTCAGCCGCAAAGCGCTGCGCCCCCGCCTTCCCCATAAAATTTTCTTCAGTGCAAGTTAATCCAGAGAGGAAATAAAGAATTGGTACAGGTTTTTGAGTTGCTTGTGGTGGTTGATAGACAGCAAAACGCATTTCACCGTTACAGCTTGAGGAAAGATGACTGTAAAAGCCGAGTTTGCCACCAAAGCTTTTATATTCTGAAATGAGATTGAGGTTAGGCATTGATTATATTTTTGAACTACCTGGTAATTAGAACTATATACCGTAGTTGCGTATGCAAAGCCCACCATTCCCCTCCCCTAGTTTCTCGCAGGAAAAGTATTGCATTTCAAGCAACCTTGCGACTAGTACACCACGACGTAAATAAATCACCTTTATGCAGTGGTAATTACAAATTACGTTCGCGTAGCGTGCCGGAGGCTCTATTACGAATTACGAATTACCTTACTAGGTAACTTAGTTCCGCATCTTTTACAAAACCCCGCATCTACATCATGGAAATCCAAACCACAATTTGAGCAAACTGTTTCTATCTGATTAGCAGTTTTCACCACTCGCTTAATTAAATCTCCCACTTGCCAAGGAATCAACGCAATTCCGGTAAAAATCATCAATACTGTTAGCAAGCGCCCTAATTCAGAAATGGGAACAACATCACCAAATCCCACAGTTGTCATGGTGACAACAGAGTAATAGAAAGCATCCAAAAATGTACCGTAATTTTGAGGATTAACCGGATGCTCTACTTGATAAATTAAGCCAGAATAAATAAAGACAATTGCAAATAATGTAAATAATATCCGCGCAAAAATCATTCCATCTTCGGTGCTGATACTGGCGAATAAAAATTTCCTATCGATAAATCTGATTAGTCGTAAAATCCGAAACCATCGCAGTAGGCGGATAAAGCTGATATCCACCATTCCTAGAAAGAAAGGTAAAATCGCCATTAAGTCGATAATCGAATAAAAGCTAAAAATATACTTAATTTTGTTTTCTGCACTCCACAAACGGAGTGAATATTCCACCGCGAAGATAATGACGATCGCAGTATCGGCTACATTCAACTGAAACCGCACAGAATCAGGAATATTATAAGTTTCTGCTACGAAAATTCCTGATGATACTAACACCATAGCGGCAAGCGTTAAATTAATCGCTTTACCTAATGGTGTTTCCAGGTCTTTTAAGTAAAATTCTGTTTCTTGCCTGTTCAGTAACATATTCGACCATTAATTAATCTTAATTCCCAAGTTATAACATTAGAAATACGATATTATTATTTATTATCTTTATGTTAACACCAGCTTATATGAACCCAGAATATTTTATGCATTTAGCTTTGGCGGAAGCAAAAAAAGGAGATGCGCCTTATGGGGCTGTGATTGTTATAAATAACGAAGTCGTTGCCGTAGCTCATAATACTGTGAAAAGAGACAATGATCCATCAGCCCATGCAGAAATAAACGTCATTCGTAGTTTAACAGCTAAACTTAAAAGCCTCTCTTTAGAAGGTTATAGCATATATACAACAGGTGAACCTTGTCCAATGTGTGCAACTGCTTGTGTTTGGAGTGGCTTATCAGAAATTGTATATGGTGCTTCAATTCAAGATTTAATAAATGTAAATCAATCACAAATTAATATATCTTGTGAAGAAGTGATAGCTAAGTCATTTAGGAATATCAAAGTTACTAAAGGCATTTTAAAAAATCAATGTTTAGACTTATTTAAATAAACTGCAATTTAAATTGGCATTCGGTTCGCAGACTAAGTACGGTAGGCATAATTAAATATAAGATATAGGATGTCATTGCGAGATAAGCGAAGCAATCCCAGAGACTTTGTGATTGCTTCATTCCGCTCTGCTTCACTCGCAATGACAATCTATCATCTTGGTAAACTTGCAAAATTGGGATGCTCCCTCTGCTAACGCTGTAACATACTCTATAGCTAATCTAGAGATTAAAATTACGAATTACGAATTACGAATTACGAATTATTTAACTTGGCTCATTCAAATAAGATAAATATGTATTTGCCCAAATCGCCGCTTGAGTGCGATCGCGCAAATTTAACCGATTTAAAATATTCGTAACATGATTTTTTACCGTTCCCTCAGAAATGTAGAGTTCTTGAGCAATTTCTCGGTTACTAGCGCCTGTAGCAATTAATCGCAAAACCTCTTTTTCTCTAGGAGTAAGTTCAGTTAAACTAGATGGTACAGGTGGCGACTGGGTTGGTATAGCATTAGAAAATTGAGTTAATAACTTTCTAACTATACCTGGCCCTAATTGAGTATATCCCTTATAAACAGCACGAATAGCAACAGCTAATTCTTCTGATGGTGTATCTTTCAATAAATAACCCATTGCCCCATTTCGCAACGCTGCTGATACATATTCATCATCATCAAAAGTTGTCAGGACTAAAATTTTAGTTTTTGGAAAACGTTTTTGAATTTCTCGCGTTGCTGCGACTCCATCCATAATAGGCATTCTGATATCTAGTAATACGACATCTGGCTGAAATTCAGCAACACAATCAATCGCCTGCTCACCATTTTCTGCTTCTCCCACTATCTCTAAATCTGATTCTAATTCTAATAATGCTCTTAATCCTTGACGAATTAAACCTTGGTCATCTACCAACAACACTTTAATCATTATTTCAACCTCATTAAGGGAATATTAACTGTAATTTTGCAACCAGAACCAGGAGCGCTATTAATATTAAACTCGCCTCCAAGCGCTAAAGTGCGATCGCGCATACTATGAAGTCCAAAACCGGTAGTATTTTGTCCTAAATCAAAACCTCTACCATTATCCTGAATTATTAATCGTAAATTGCCTCTTGTGGTAGTCAGTTCCAGTCTAACTTCAGTTGCATAAGCATATTTAGATATATTTGTCAAAGATTCTTGAGTGATCCGGTAAATAGCGGTATTGATTTCAGGTGGTAGAGGATATTCCAGGTTGATTTGATAAATTGGTAAAATACCATTAGAGCGATGAAAATTTTCTAACAGACTAGCGATCGCACCATCTAAAGATTGCTCTTGTAAAGGATTAGAGCGCATAGTAGAAACAGATTGACGGACATCTTTTAGGGCTTTTGAACCTAATTCCTTTGCGGTTGCTAGAAATGTTTCAGCCTTACCTGGGTTAGATTGCCATAGTTTTAAAGCAGTTTCTAATTGCAGATTTAAAGCAGTGAGAGAATGTCCTAACGAATCATGAATTTCACGAGCAATGCGGTTACGTTCTTCTAAGGTAGCTTGATTTTCAATTCGCATGGCATATTCACGGAGTTTTTCATTAGCGATCGCTAGCTTTTCTCGACTGTGCCGTTCAGATAAGACTGCATTCATCATCAACAACACAAAAACTAAACTTAAGCCAAATACCAACGACCAATTTAAGCTAAGAAATCGAAAGCGCTCTTGTGCTTGTGGAGATGCTTGAAAACTGAATAACTGGTATTTTAATTGTGTGGTAAATAGAAATAATGCAAAAGATAAACTTGTAAGGAATAAACGCCCTGGTAAGTTAAATATTAAACAACTGCGAGTAACTAGAATTATGTAAAGAAATGGGAAAACTCGAGCAAATCTTTCGCCGAAAAGCCCAGTGATTAAAATTAATGCAATCTCAATAATCGTGTATATTATTTTATACTTTTTGCTCTTTATAGGTAATAGTAAACCCATCAATGCAAAACCAACCAGGCTATAAATTGACAATTCTGGTAATAGATTGCAAACTGATAAGTCTGGAAATGCGCCACATATTGATTGTTCTATAGGTTTGGGACGAAATCGCCGTAATGGAGGTGGGATAACTGCTATCAATGCAGTAATAGTCAGTAGTATCCATTCAAGATAAAGTAGAGATGGGAAAGGATGTTTGTTAATTTTTAAATGACTATTCATAAGTTATTTTTTTCAGTTGTAAATGAGTTAATAGTTAAAATTTTTGGGCAGTTGTTTACCTGGTCTTTAATTTTCGACAAGCGAGAAATTAATAGCGAATGCAGATTATAAAAAAAAATTGCAATCGGCTAAATAAGGATTTATAAATAAATCATCATAAAAATTTCTATCATTTAAAAATGATAACTCCTAACTCTCAACTCCTAACTATTTATTGTTAATCAAATTTGCCAAAATTCAATCATGACTAAAGTCATGGGTAGAACCATGACTTTCTCCTCATGTAACTACTAAAGATAAATTCTTATGATGGTGACAACCAACCAGGAAAAACCTAAAACAAATGAAACTCAAAGCATTATCTCTAGTCGCTGGAGCGATCGCTCTAACTTTAAGTGCAACCTCCTTTGCTGTTACCGCTCAAACAGCCTCTCCTTCACCCTTGTTGCTGGCACAAACTCCACAAAAAGAAAGGGGCCCTTGGAAAGAATTAAATCTAACAGATGCCCAAAAAAGCCAAATTCAGACAATTCGCCGCGATAGTCGCACCAAATTTGAAGCAGTTTTGACTCCAGAGCAAAAGGCAAAATTAGAAGCTGCAAAACAAGCGCGTCGGGCTGAGTGGCAAGCACGTAAGGCTCAAGGGCAAACAGGTCAAGGTCAACGGCAAGCCGGTCAACGTCAACGCAAGGGTAATTTTGCTGAGTTAAATCTGACTGAAGCACAAAAAACCCAAATGCGACAAATCCGAGAGTCTGAGAAACAACAGATTCAAGCAGTCTTAACCCCCGAACAACGCCAAAAATTAGAGCAATTCCGTCAAAATGCTCCTTCACGCCGTCAACAAGGCAATCCTCAATAATAATTTCTTAAAAAATAATAATTGTAGGGTGAGCAACACTGCCCAAGTTAAAAATTAACAGACTTCTTGCAGAAGATGCGGAAAGGGGATGAAATTTTTCTCCTTTCCCTTTCCCTATTTTAGAACTTACGCATTGACCAAAGAGGCAGGGGGCAGGGGGCAGGGAGCAGGGGGAGGGGGCAGGGAGCAGGGGGCAGGGAGCAGGGGAAGAAGAACTATTTATTGATTCTTGAGCCATTCCCAATTCCCCATTCCCAATTCCCCTTTTACTAGACTTTCAAGATAGTTTTGAGTTATGAGTTAATCAAAACTCCTAACCTGATTAAAATGTCTCAAGAATTCACAATTGGTAGTAAAGTGCGGGTTGTGGCACTACCTTCCTACGTCAAAACTGCTGATCCTATGCCTATGCTACGCCCTCCTGATGTCATTCACATTGGTGAAGAGGGTATAGTCATTGACCGCCGTCCCGGTGGATATTGGGGTATTCGCTTCACTAGAGGATTCTTTCTCTTAGATAGCCAATACATCGAAAGCACAGAGAAACCTCCCGAATCTCACTTAGAATGAGATTTGCTGCAACCAAGAATTGTAAACTTGTGTAAAGTTGTGATTTTGGTTTGCATCATGATTTCCCGCCGCATTTTTTTAAACATATTATTTGCCAGCTGTATTTCTGTGATCAGCTGGCTGAACTTTACCCCTGTTGCTGATGCTCTTGGTGGTAAACTTCCTGCAATTAATCAACCCGCACCAGAGTTTACTTTGCCAACTAACACAGGTGATGGCAAAATTTCTCTCTCTGACTTGCGCGGTAAGTGGCTAGTCCTCTACTTTTATCCTAAAGATTTCACCTCTGGTTGTACTATAGAAGCTCGTCGTTTTCAGCAAGATTTACCTCAATACCTCGACAAAAATACCCAGATTATTGGTGTAAGTGCTGATGATATTGATTCTCACGCTAAATTTTGTGATTCAGAAGGATTAAAATTCCCGCTTTTAGCTGACACTGATGGTTCAGTGAGTAAAGCTTACGGTTCGTGGCTCGGCTACTTATCGATGCGCCACAGTTTTATTATCGATCCTCAAGGTGTGTTGCGTGAGACTTTTGTTAAAGTCAACCCAACTGTTCACAGTTCAGAAGTGTTAGCAAGATTAGAAAAATTACAGTCTACAAATTCTTAAAACTCAATTAAAATAAGGGGCTTAAGCCCCTTATTTTTCAACTTACAATAAACCCATATTTTTTGAGTACAGTCTTGGCTTGACTGTCAGATAAAAACTGGAGAAAATCTTTGGCTGCGGAAATATTTTTACTGTTTTTAATTACTGCCATTGGATAGACAATTGGTGAGTGAAACTTTTCGTCAGCAGCAACTACGACTTTTACCTTGTTGGAAATTTTGGCATCGGTGGCATAAACTAAACCAGCTTCAGCATTACCACTTTCTACTGCTGCTAAAACTTGACGCACATTGTTAGCAAAGACTAATTTTGATTTTACGCGATCGTAAAGCTTCAATCTCTTTAAGACTTGCTCGCCATATTGACCGGCGGGTACACTTCTGGGTTCACCGATCGCAATTTTATTAATCTTACTATCTGTTAAATTGTAGAAACTAGTGATGCCAACAACATCCTGAGCCACAATCAAGACTAGACGGTTATTTGCTAGGTTAGTACGGCTACCTGCTACCAAAAGTCCTTTTTGTTCCAAAGCATCTACCTGCTTTTTGGCAGCAGAAATAAAGATATCGGCTGGCGCACCTTGCTCAATCTGTTGCTGCAAAGCGCCAGAAGCCCCAAAATTATAATTAATGCTGACATTTGATTTACTTTGTTGGTATAAAGGTTTAATTTCTTCCAGTACTTCTTTTAAGCTAGCGGCGGCGGACACCAGGATAGTGGTGTTTGACTGCGCTACTCCAGAAGAAGGAGTAACAAACGGTAAACCAATGGCCAAAAGCAAACCAGCAAATACTATGCTTAGAAAGCCTAAAATTTGTCTTCTTGTCATAGAAAAGGCTTTGGATAAGTGATGCTAGGTAAAATATTACCAAAAATACCAACATATAACCAACTATATCGGTAATTTATTCAATTCCCTAGTTTTTATAGTTGGTATGAAAAGTCATGGTTAAAACCCTTGGGCTAAGTTTTGTCCGATTCTATTTGCCCATAGTCAAGTTTGATAATTCGGTTGGCTAAATGGAAATAGCGATCGTCATGGCTAATCACCAGTATTGTTTTGCCCCGCGATCGCAGTTCTGGTAGTAGCTGAGTGTAAAATATTTCTTTGAATACTGGATCTTGATCGGCTGCCCACTCATCAAATAGGTAAATTGGTCGATCTTCCAAGTAGGCTGTCAGCAAAGCCAGTCGTTTCCGTTGTCCTTGAGAAAGTGCTGTGGTGGAAAGTTGCCCATTTTCAACTTTCACTTTATGTTCTAGTTGCAGTTGTTTTAAATATTTTTTGGCTTGAGAATCCAAGTCAGTGTTTTTTAATCCCAGAAGTTCTTCAAATAAATAAAAGTCGGAAAATACCACGGAAAAATGCTGACGATACCATTCTCGATTCTGTTCGCTAATTAACTCATTATCAAACCAGATTTCGCCATTATCAGGGATATAAAGTCCAGTAATTAGTTTAGCTAATGTAGATTTTCCGCTACCATTACCGCCAACAATAAAGACTAATTCTTCAGGATACAGCGTCAAATCGATAGGGCCAAAAGTAAAGCTATTATCTTCTTGATCTGTGTAATAAGTGTGGGTAACACCTTTAAACTTTAAACTGTGCCAGTCAGATTTCAGAGCAGGTGGAACAGTCGATATTTCAGTTCGACTAGCTAGAGATAAACCTAATGACTCGATTTTTTGCAAGGCAATACTAGCTTTGCTTAATAGGGGAAGTTTGCTGACGATGTTATCCATTGGTAACACCAAGTAAGTGAAGGTCAAAATATAGCCAGAGCGAGTTTCGGAATTGACGGTAAGCAGATTTGGTAGGGCGAAAAGTACAAAACCAAGAGCAAAAAAGAAGATGAGTTGACCCCAGCTTGAAGTTGTAGCAAAAAGGGTCAATCCATTAACATTGTGATGACGAAATTCGTTAGCGGTTGATTGCAGTTTTTCTTCTAAAAAGTCTTCACGTCGCCGATAATTTAGTTTGAGTTCCTTGACTCCTTCGGTAATGGTGCGAAAATGTTTAAATAGCTGATCTTCATCTTCACGAGCTAAGGACAGCAATTTACTTCCCCTGTTGAGTAGCCACTGACAACTAGCGATCGCAACTACTGAAATTCCACATACCATCACCAGTACTAACCAAGACAGCCAAGTTATGTACGCTATACAACCCAGGACGATCGCTAAATTAATAAAAATGAAAGGCATCTGATAAACAGCATTGGCAACCGCCTGAATATCTTCTGTGAGAGTTGCCAATAATCGAGGATTTCCTAAGCGTTCTAGATGACTCAACTCAGAAGCGAGAATCTGGCGACTCAAACGCATCCGTAATTGCAAAACTGCATTCTGAGAAAGACGAATCAGCATCACTTGAGAAACGATACTGGTAATCAGTGCAACGATCGCTAGTCCCGCAAAACCCCAAGTTATCGATGTCAGCCGAGAAGCGTCACTGCTACTTGCAGCATGGCTAATTAAGGCAATCAAGCCAGCACTACTACCGCCACTTAGGAATCCGGTAGCGATCGCGATCGCTACCATTCCCCACGAAGAACGCAAAAGAAAGTAAATCAAATTCATGGCAGTGGCTTGCAAACTAATTCAGTTCGCCCTTCTAGGAGAAATTTTATCTCAATTCGCGGAAAACCCCATCCGTCTACACGGAGGGGATGGATAGCGGTCTGCGGAGCGGAGCGCAGTAAACAATCATTCTTTCCCGCCTGATTGTTCTTTAATATAATCTTTAACTATTTCCAATGGCGCTCCGCCACATGAAACCACGCATTTAGAATCATGCCATAGTTTAACTTTCTCACCCCAGTAAAACTTACCTATTTCTGATTTGTACTGTTGCCTTAAAATCCTGCTAGAAGAAGACTTAAGCGAAGCCATTAAATCAGAAATATTGTTGTCTGGGTGTAGGTTAATCAGTAGATGTACATGATCGGGTTCTCCGTTAAATTCCTCAAGAATGCACTGATTAGCAGTTAATACCCGCACAAAAATAGGCTCCATGTCTGCAAGCATGGCTTTTGTAAAAACTAACCTACGAAACTTAGTGATAAAAACCATGTGTAAATGAATGTCAAAAACTACGTGCGCTCCTTTCCTCAAACTACTTCTACTCACTTCGAGTCAATCCTAAAATCTATGCTATACTCTTAAAAATAACACAACTAGACGATTCGACTGATGTTATATGGTTGCCAGCAAATACTATTAAATCCTGACAATAATCTAAAGGCAATTTTAGAGTTTTTGTGTGGTGAAGCAACAAAACTCTCTAATTGCGGAACGTATTATGCGCGTCAACTCTACTTTAAAACGGGTAAAATTCCTAGCAAATTTTATTTAAATAATGAACTTGCTGATAATATTCATTTTGCAGCAATGTACTCTCAAGCAGCACAACAATGTTTGATGAGTGTAGCAGAGTCATTTAAATCATTTGTGGGGCTACTTAAAGGAATAAAAAATGGGACTGTAACGCAAAAACCTAAACTTCCAGGATATCGAAATGGTGGATTAAGTTTAGTAACATATCCGGCTCAAGCTATAAAACCGAAGCCGCAAGGTTTGCGATTTCCATTGGGCAGCAAGATAAAAACATGGTTTGGTTTGGCAGAATTTTACTTACCAATGCCATCTAATCTTGACCACAAACAAATTAGAGAGTATCGAATTCTTCCTAGAAATGGCGAATTCTATTTGGAACTTGTTTACAAACTCTCAACCATTCAATCTGATGTAGATTTTAACAAAGCCATTGGCATAGATCCAGGACTTAATAATTGGCTAACCTGTGTAAGCAATGTTGGTACATCTTTGATTGTTGATGGCTTGCAACTCAAAAGTCTGAACCAGTGGTATAACAAACGAGTGTCTGTCCTTAAAGAGAATCAGCCACAAGGTTTTTGGTCTAAACAGTTAGCTCTCATCACCGAGAAACGCAACAGGCAAGTTAGGGATGCAGTCAATAAAGCTGCACGACTGATTTTAAATCACTGCCTTGAAAACAAAATAGGAACAATCGTTTTCGGATGGAATGAAGGTCAGCGCCAAAATATTAATCTTGGCAGCAAGACTAATCAAAAGTTTGTGCAAATTCCTACTGCTAGGTTGAAAGATAGAATCGCTCAACTATGTCAACAATACGGATTAAGGTTTGAGGAAACTGAAGAAAGTTACACCAGCAAGGCGAGTTTTTTAGACTCTGATTTGCTACCTACATTCGGCGCAAAACTTGAAGGGTGGCAAGAGTCTGGTAAGCGAGTTAAGCGTGGTCTGTATCAATTGGCAAATGGTACAAAAATAAATGCTGACTGCAACGGCGCAGCAAATATTTTAAGAAAAGTAGCGGTGAAGCTTGGGCTAGACTTAAGCAGAATCAGTAGCGGCGATTTGATAGCGCCTTTAAGAATCCGGTTCTGGATTTCTTAAGAATCCCCATCCGCCTATGCGGTGGGGAGTATCAAATCTTAACAGTTAAAAACTTCTGAAAGATCACGGTAAGCTAGTTTGGATTACAGCTGATTATGTCAATAGATTGTCAAATTAGCTGTTCAGTCTTCTGGGGTGAAATTTGCGATGACCGTAAATCTGAAGTCTTTAGATAACCCAACTGATATAGCGGCCGATTCAAAAACCGCTCCTACCACTAAGAGAACCAGCTACGTTCCCTCGAACCATCGACGCATTCTTTGTATTTTTCCTAAGTACAGCCGCTCTTTTGGTACTTTTCATCATGCCTACCCACTGATGGGTAATGTCCGCGCTTTTATGCCACCCCAAGGTATTTTAATTGTGGCTGCCTACTTACCTCAAAAATGGGAAGTCCGGTTTATTGATGAGAATGTGAAATCAGCAACCAGAAGTGATTATCAATGGGCTGATGTGGTAATTGTAAGTGGAATGCATATCCAAAAACCACAGATTAATCAAATTAATGAACTAGCCCATCGAGCGGGTAAAATTACAGTTGTAGGTGGCCCCTCGGTATCTGGGTGTCCAGAATATTATCCTGAATTTGATATTTTACATTTGGGTGAATTGGGAGATGCTAGCGATCGCATGATCGAGTATCTAGACCAAAATCTGGAACGTCCTCAAGCGCAAATTCGCTTTGAAACCAAGGAACGTTTGCCCTTAACAGAGTTTCCCACCCCAGCTTATCATTTGCTGAATATCAATGATTATTTCCTGGCAAATGTGCAGTTTTCTAGTGGTTGCCCTTATCACTGCGAGTTTTGTGATATTCCCGAACTCTATGGCAACAGTCCCCGAATGAAAACACCAGAGCAAGTAGTTGCAGAGTTAGATGCAATGCGACAATCTGGCAATTTGGGGGCAGTGTATTTTGTCGATGATAACTTTGTTGGCGATCGCCGCGCTGCCATGAGGTTACTTCCTCATTTGATTGACTGGCAAAAACGCAATGGCTACCCAATCCAGTTTGCCTGTGAAGCAACTCTCAACTTGGCTCAAAGTCCCAAGCTGCTGGAAATGATGCGCGAAGCTTATTTCTGCACAATCTTTTGTGGGATCGAAACACCTGAACCAAATGCTCTCCACGCGATTTCCAAAGACCAAAATCTGAGTATGCCAATCTTAAAAGCGATTCAGGTTTTAAATAGTTATGGTATGGAAGTCGTATCAGGAATCATCATTGGGTTAGATACAGATACACCAGAAACCGCAGACCGAATTATCGAATTTATGCGGGCCTCCCAAATTCCCATGTTGACAATTAACTTGCTTCATGCATTGCCGAGAACTCCATTATGGCGGAGGTTAGAAGCAGAAGGACGACTTCTCTTTGATGAAAGCCGCGAATCAAATGTTGAGTTTTTGATGCCCTACGAACAAGTTATTGAAATGTGGCGGCGCTGCATCACAACTGCTTATGAGCCAGAATTTTTATATGAGCGGTTTGCCTACAACATGAAACACACTTATCCAAACCGCATCGAAGTACCTAACAGTCCATCTCGCACTTCTGCGGCTAATATTCGTAAAGGTTTAACTTATTTAGCTAATATTTTGTTGCGGATAGGCATATTTAGTAACTATCGTCAGACTTTTTGGAAAATGGCCAAGCCAGCATTGAAAGCAGGCAATATTGAAAACTTAATTCACGTGGGGCTTGTGGGACATCATTTGATTAAGTTTGCCCAAGATTGTGCAAAGAACGAAGAATCAGCTTCGTTTTATTCGCAAAAAATCCTCACCAAAGTTTCGTAGTTAACTATAGCGGTTCTCATACCATTTCTTTGTGAGGCTGCGCCAAACCCTTTTAACTTCTTTCTTTGTGTCCTTTGCGTCCTTTGCGTCCTTTGCGGTTCGTTTTTCTTTCTTTTACTTATGGTTTAGCGCATCTTCGTACAGAATTAGTATCAATTGCGTGAAATACAGACCTAACCCCCAGCCCCTTCCCTCTCTTCTCTACGCTACAGTGTACACACAAGTTTTTTAAAGTTGCTGCGTAACGTGGGGTGAGTTAATTTTTGTAGGTCGATGCAACAAAGGTGCAGGTCGATACAACAAACGTGCGGGTCGATGCAACAAACGTGCGAGTCGATGCAACAAACGTGCGAATCGATGCAACAAACGTGCGAGTCGATGCAACAAAGGTGCAGGTCGATGCAACAAAGGTGCAGGTCGATGCAACAAAGGTGCGAATCGATGCAACAAACGTGCAAATCGATGCAACAAACGTGCAAATCAAAAGACTTGTGTGTACACCGTAGCTCCTTTTAGGCGAGAGGTCAAAATCTATTGCTTCCATTCCAGAAGCGCTATATTTAACATTGCGATGTGACTCTTACTACTTAATCCTTTAAAATGGCAGGTTTGCCGGAGGTAGAAATCAAATACAGAACTTTATAAAAGTAACCTAAAAGACACAGCAGTGATATTTCCTGGGAAAGACGTAACCACGCTGCTACCTGCCTAACATTGTAAGGGTTGAAAGCCTACAGTCCACGTGAAACTATTTGGTAGCAAGAGAAGCAAGCCATAGTAAGCGAGTGTGGAGTAGGTATATAGGAGTTTTATAGAGTTATGAACAGTTCGTTGACTCGACCCTTAGCGATCGTCACAGGCGCTTCCAACGGCATCGGTTATGAACTTGCTAAACAGTTTGCCCAAAATGGCTTTGATCTTTTAGTCACAGCAACAGGATCAAGCATCAACGAAGCGGCTGAGGTCGCCAAGCAAGGTTTTGAAGCTTTGATGGCAGGCAAAGATCACATCATCGCTGGTTCCCTCAAAACGAAGCTTCTGGCGAATGTTAGTAAGGTTTTACCTGATACAGTCAGTGCTGAACAGCACCGCAAACTCAGTGAGCCGGAGTCAGGCAACAACTAATTTGCACCTAATCAAGCGAATATGCTCAGTTAGCAATCATTTTAAGCGGGGTGCGATCGCTTGGGCTAACGGTATCAGCAAAGTTAATCGCGTAGTCGGCAACCTCACATATTTGTCGAAGTCCTAACGGAGGATTCATGCAAATTCATCATCTCAATTGCGGCTGTATGTGCCCAATTGGTGGTTCCCTCTTTGATGGCTTCAGTCGCGGCTTGAAGGCTCACCTCGTCTGTCACTGTTTGCTCATCGAGACAGAGCAAGGACTTGTTCTGATTGATACCGGCTTTGGACTGCGTGATATCAAGTCGCCTTACTCCCGTCTCAGCCCATTTTTCATTCATTTCAACGGCATCCAGTTTGATAAAAAATACACCGCACTCGATCAAATTGAGCGGCTGGGATTTTCGGCGCGAGATGTGCGTCATATTATACTGACTCACCTTGATTTCGATCATGCCGGTGGTCTGGAAGATTTCCCGGAAGCAACCGTGCATGTAATGCAGAGTGAGATTGAAACCGCGCAAGATCGGCATGGCTTCATCGCCAAGGGGCGCTATCGTCCAGAACAGTGGGACGAGGTTAAACACTGGAAGCACTATTCGGCGGGAGGTGAACCTTGGTTTGGCTTTGAGGCAGTACGTAATCTCGATGGATTGCCACCGGAGATTCTCCTCATTCCCCTTGCTGGTCACACGCGGGGTCATGCTGGCATCGCCATTGATACACCGGAGGGTTGGCTTCTACATGCAGGTGACGCTTACTTTTATCGGCACGAGATGGACTCTAAAGGAAGCTGCACGCCAGGTTTGCGTGCCTACCAATGGATGATGGAGGTGGATCGCAAGGCTCGGTTACTCAATCAAGATCGGTTACGTGCCTTATCAAGCGATCGCAATCAGAATGTGCGCCTCTTCTGTAGCCACGATGCAATCGAGTTCAAAGCCTTTACTGAACAATCTAGTGGCTCTCAAAACTATACATTTCATCGTTGAAGAGTTTCGCAAAACGGACAATAGTGCTTCCTACTTCCCAATTAGTTCTCTGAAATAAAAATCTATTACCTTAGACAGGTGTGGTAATTTACAGTCTTGGTGATATTCAAATACCACATTAAATCCAAGTTCATCTATGACCACAAAGCCTTGGGATGCTCAACTTGCTTACTGGCTAGTTAAACCGCTAAAAAACAGTTGGGTAAACCCCAATCATCTTACCACAGTACGACTTTTAACCGGATTGGCGGCGGCTGTAGCCATTGCGATTGGCGATGTCATTTGGGCTAACATTGGGGCTTGGCTGTTTGCTTTATCCAACTTTCTAGATCACACAGACGGGGAATTAGCTCGTTTAAGTGGAAAAAGCAGCAAATGGGGACATCAGTACGATCTTGCTAGTGACGCGATTATCCACATTGTTTTGTTTGTGTGTATTGGATATGGTCTTAGAGAGGGAAAATTCGGTTGGTGGGCATTGCTGATGGGGATTGCATCTGGTGTGTCTGTAGCTTGCATATTTCATTTACGAAACCTAATGGAACAGCGTTTAGGTAAAGATGCCAGCCGTCAACCAAATTTCGCCGGCTTTGACATTGAAGACGTGCTGTATTTGTTTCCCATAGTTACTTTACTGAATGGATTAGAGCCGTTACTAATAGCAGCTACAATTGGAGCGCCAACCTTTGCTTTATGGGTAATTTGGCAATTTTTCACACTCCCACAGTCTGAATCGAACTGACTCTAAAGTACGCCACCGACACCCGTATGGCTATGGTAAAACGTGCCTTCTACTTGTATTCTCCAATTACCTCGATTTTACCCACGATGTTACTATTTAACTCTTCGAGTTCTTCAGCAGGAATCCACCATTCTGTATGATCCGGGCCAGTGGGACGATACAGAGTTACTGTTTCTTCCATGTTAAGAATTAATTAACAAATATTGTCTTGAGCAAAAAACAGTCATCATAAAATACTGGGGAATTTTCCAGATTTATCGAATGGAATTCGGGAGTCAGGAGTCAGAATTCAGCAATGAATTCTTTGCGAGTGGCGGATGAATAACCGGGTTTAAGACCCCCACCAAATCTACGATTTGGTGGTGCAACAATTCCTGCGTCGGTCTGAATCCCCGACTGATTGATTCTGACTCCTGAATTCTGAATTCTGAATTCTTCTTCAATGGTATTTTAGCTTTGTTGGTGACTTGACGATGAAGGCAATTATATTAGCTGCTGGCGTTGGCCGACGCTTAGGTAAAGATGGACAAAATCAACCCAAATGCTTACTTAAATTTAACGGAAAATCCCTATTAGAGCGCCATTTGAACAATCTCCATCATTGCCAGATTGACGAGTTGGTAATTGCTGTAGGTTATCAATCACAAAAAATTCAAGAGGAAATCAAAGCATTAGGAGCCGAAAATTGGGTTAGTACAGTTTATAATCCTGACTACACCAAAGGCAGTGTAATTAGCCTTTGGGCTGTACGTCAGCATTTAGCTGCTGGCGATGACATATTATTAATGGATGCAGATGTATTGTGCGATCGCCGCATCATCGAACGGCTAGTAAATACAAATGTCCCTAACAGCTTCTTGCTAGATCGGGATTTTGAACCGGGAGATGAACCCGTGAAGCTTTGCGTGAGAGATAATTATCTAGTGGAGTTTCGCAAACAATTAGCCCTTGGTTTGACTTATGATTTTGCAGGCGAGTCAGTGGGCTTCTTTCGTTTTGGAAGTGCTGTTGCTCAACGTCTTGCAACCCTCACAGAACAGTATGTTGCAGACGGACGGGAAAATGAACCTTATGAAGAATCAATTCGGGATCTATTATTAGAAACTCCAAAAACGTTTGGTTACGAAGACATCACTGGATTACCTTGGCTTGAAATCGATTTTCCCCAAGATATTGAGCGTGCCCAAAATAATATTTTACCTCAGATAGAAGTTACAGAAAATGTCTGAAAATATCTTAAAAGAGAATTCAGGAGTCAGGAGTCAGAATTCAGTATGGATTTTGTGCTACTAGGGGATGAATGTCAGGGTTTATAACCTTCAATAAATATCCGATTTAGTGGTCAATAAGATAGTGGCAGATTTTAATATTCCACTATTTTATTGATTCTGACTTCTGACTTCTGAATTCTTATTTTTATCTAAATTAAAAAAAGCAGAATAGATGCATAAAATATTTGCGCCCATTGACACCACTGCAAAATTAAATAAGTGTGCCCAATTGCGGCTATTACTAGAATCGCCTCAACTCGATTTCATTATGGAAGCTCACAATGGAATTAGCGCCCGCATTGTGGAAGAAGCTGGATTTAAAGGGATTTGGGCCAGTGGATTAGCCATTTCTGCTCAATATGGCGTTCGAGATAATAATGAAGCCAGTTGGACTCAAATTGTAGAAATGTTAGAGTTCATGTCTGATGTCACCAGCATCCCCATCTTATTAGACGGCGATACAGGTTATGGCAACTTTAATAACATGCGTCGCCTGGTTAAGAAGTTAGAACAGCGCGATATTGCTGGAGTTTGTATTGAAGATAAACTGTTTCCCAAAACCAACAGCTTTATCAACGGTAGTCGCCAAGCTTTAGCTGATATTGATGAATTCTGCGGCAAAATTAAGGCAGGTAAAGACAGTCAGACAGACCCAGATTTTTGCATTGTCGCCCGACTAGAAGCTTTGATTGCCGGTTGGGATCTTTCGGAAGCATTGCGCCGAGCCGAAGCTTACCACGCCGCCGGAGCAACCGCGATCTTGATCCACAGTAAATCATCTCGTCCTGACCAAGTGCTAGCCTTTGCTAAAGAGTGGGCGGGTCGTTCCCCACTGGTGATGATACCAACTAAATATTACAGCACGCCTACTGATGTTTTTCGCAAAGCTGAAGTTAATTTGGTCATCTGGGCAAATCATCTGATTCGAGCGGCTGTTGCTAGTATGCAAGCGATCGCACACGAAGTCAAAGCTAGTGAAACTTTAATCAACATTGAGGATGAGATTGCACCTGTAAAAGAAATTTTCCGGCTACAGGGTGCTGATGAACTCATAGAAGCCGAAAAACGCTACTTCAACAACGGACGAAATGATATCCAAGCGATCGTTTTGGCTGCTAGCAGAGGCCAAGAGTTAGCAGGGTTGACACAAGATAAACCAAAAGTCATGTTACCCCTTGGAGGTAAACCCCTACTCAGGTTGTTGGTGGATAAATTTAAGAAACTTGCCATCAACGATATTACAGTTGTCGCAGGGTACAAAGCAGAAACTATAGATGTTGTGGGCGCTAAAGTCATCCGCAACCCAGATTATGAAACAACGGGAGAATTAGCCTCCTTAGCCGTAGCTCAAAGTAGCTTCGGCGAAGAAATGCTGGTGCTTTACGGGGATTTACTCTTTAGAAGCTACATCTTGCGGGATTTATTAGAATGTCCCGGAGAAATTGTAGCTGTAGTTGATTCTGTAGCGAACAACAAATCTGTTAGCGGTTCACCTGACTACGCCTATTGCTCAATTCCAGACGATCTTTCTTTGTTTGGACAAGATGTTAACTTGTTGGACATCTCTAAAACAAAACAAACGCAATTGGGGAAATCTAGCGGACGCTGGATTGGGATGTTGCGTCTGCGGAGTCAAGGTAGAGACTGGGTGAGCGAAGCACTTAATGAGTTGAAAAAACGGCCAGAATTCAATAGTTTGGGTTTGCCAGAATTATGCAATTATTTAATCGAGCAAGGAAAACCGATTAAAGTGCTTTATATTCGTGGTAACTGGTTAGATGTTAACTCTTTAGACGATCTTGACCTTGCTTTTCAATTGAAACAATAGGGAATGGGGAATGGAAAATTAAAGTTTTAAGTTCAGAAGGTGAAGTTCCGAGTTCAGAGGTCGGAGTTCCGAGTTCAGAGGTCGAAGTTCCGAGTTCAAAGCCTAAAGTTTTGAGTTCAGAGGTCAAAGTTTCGAGTTCTGAGGTCGGAGTTCCGAGTTCAGAGGTCGAAGTTCCGAGTTCAAAGCCTGAAGTTTTGAGTTCAGAGGTCGAAGTTCCGAGTTCAGAGGTCGAAGTTCCGAGTTCAAAGGTTGAAGTTCCGAGTTCAAAGCCTGAAGTTCCGAGTTCAGAGGTCGAAGTTCCGAGTTCTGAAGCTCAAGTAATCATCTTTCCACTCAACTCCCCAGTCCCCAATCCCCCTTCCCCACTCCCTACTCCCCACTCCCCACTCCCCACTTTGAATTATGATCCAGGCAGAGGAATTTGTAGAAGCGGCGCGTAATCTTGGCTTTGGGTGGTACACTGGCGTACCGTGTTCTTTTCTCACGCCTTTTATTAACTACGTTATCAATGACGTTCAACTTAGATATATCTGTGCAGCTAATGAGGGAGATGCTGTAGCGATCGCAGCTGGAGCCGCAATTACTGGGAAACCAGCTGTGGTGATGATGCAAAACTCTGGTTTGGGAAATGCAATTAACCCGCTAACTTCCCTCGCTTATATATTTCGGATTCCATTGTTGCTGATTTGTACCCTACGGGGCGATCGCAATTTGCAAGATGAACCGCAACATGAATTAATGGGGCAAATCACAGATAAATTGCTGGAAACCATGACTGTACCTTGGGAATATTTTCCTACAGATGCAGCAGAAATAGAGCCAGTTCTCCAAAGAGCCACAGCTTACATGCAACAAGAGCGCCGCCCTTATGCTCTAATTATGCGTAAAGGCTCAATATCTCCCCATGCCCTCACCCGTTCTTCCATCCCCCAACGAGAAGATAGTAGCGCTCATGTTCACCAAAGCTTTTTTCAAGATAATCGTGTTTCCCGCAGCGAAGCACTAGCGCGGATTGTAGAACTCATTGATGCAGAAAACACTGTCATAATTGCCACAACTGGTTACACGGGACGCGAACTCTTCGCCAGTAAAGATAGTGCCAATCATCTTTACATGGTTGGGTCGATGGGCTGCGCTTCCTCAATGGGATTGGGGCTATCTTTAGCACGTCCAGACCTCAAAGTTGTAGTGATTGATGGCGATGGTGCAGCGCTGATGCGAATGGGTAATTTTGCGACTATTGGCACTTATGGCGGTGCTAATTTGACCCATATTCTCTTAGATAATGAAGTCCACGATTCCACAGGCGCACAAGCCACCGTTTCTGCGGGTATCTCCTTTGCCAAAATTGCCGAAGCGTGCGGCTATGGACTGACATTCGCCGGAGACGATCTAACCCTTTTAGATGCTTTATTTACCGCAGATACTAACACTAGACCAAAATTTGCTCATCTCAAAATCCGTCCCGGAACCTTAGAAAAGCTACCCCGTCCCAACCTCACCCCAGAAGCCGTTTTACAACGCTTTATGAAACATATCGGTTCCCAGCTTTAGCCTTTCTCAATTGCATGAAATACAGAACTAATACCATTTCTTTGTGAAGCTTCACCAAATTTACTTTGCTTCTTCTTTCTTCCTTTCTTTGTGTCCTACCCTACGGGAAGCCGCTCCGCATCTATGCGTCCTTTGCGGTTCGTTCCTCATATCGTTTGGCGCACCTTTATACAGAATTGGTATAACCTCCAGCCCCTTCCCTAATAGCGTTATTTCCAAATATTAAAATCATAAATGCGGTACAAAATTATATTGCGAGGTGTAGGCATTGCCGTGCCCTTACGGATGTACCTCACATAACCGAGAACCGCTATAACTTTATTGCTATAATTATAAATCCAATTTTTGCAACACGATATATTAACTTATGCAAGTTATCTCAGTCAATGTAGGACTTCCCCGCGAAGTATTTTGGAAGGGTAAAACAGTTACAACTGGGATTTTTAAAGAACCAGTTGAGGGACGAGTAATGATGCGATCGCTCAACTTAGATGGCGATAGGCAAGCTGATTTGAACGTCCACGGAGGCAAAAACAAAGCAGTTTATGCTTATCCATTTGAGCATTACGACTATTGGCGGCGCAAGCTACCTGACATAGATTTGCCCTGGGGAATGTTTGGTGAAAACTTTACTACAGTTGGGCTGTTGGAAGATGAGATTAATATTGGCGATCGCTTTCAGATTGGTAGCGCAGAGATAATGGTGACTCAGCCTCGAATGCCTTGTTATAAACTGGGAATCAAGTTTGGGCGTGCCGATATAGTTAAACAGTTTTTAGATAGTCGCCTAACAGGGTTCTACTTTTCAGTGCTACAGGAGGGGAAAATAGGAAAAGGTGATACTTTGGAGTTAATTAGTCGAGACTCAAACAATGTCACAATTGCTGATATTACCCGATTGTATGCACACGAAACAGAAGACCTAGAACTGTTACACCGCGTCATACAAGTTGCGGCTTTACCAGTAGATTGGCGAGATTATTTCCAGCAAAAAATCGAAAAGCTAAACAGATGAATTTCATCAATTTTAGAATTCGTCAGAAAACGATCTAATTGTTTGTTTTAGAAATAGTCTCAACTTTTTTCCTAAGTCAAGTTACCTCGCTGCGATCGCGCATTTGGAGTCAGAGTAATTAAATCGTCTATATTACGTTTCATTGTGGCGCAAATCGTATCTAGAGGTAAGTCGTTAGGGTCATAACCAAAGGGGTTTTCTATCTCCAAACCGATTGCTTCAATTCCAAACAATGTAAAACCAACTAAAGCCGAAATCAAACCTGTCCACCAACCCAAAGTTGCCACTATTTGAAAGGGTAGCAGTAAACAATATAGTAACAATAATTGCTTAAGATGGATGGCATAGGCTAATGGCATAGGTGTTTTTAAGATTCGTTCACAAGCACCTAAATTATCTACAAGATTGTTTAATAATTCTTGCATAGATGTTAGTTGGTAACTATTAAGGCAATTGCGATGATATTGCTCCTGTAAATAATCTCCTATCCAAAAGGCAACCTCTATAGGAGGATTATTCATAATCTTCAGTTTTATATACTTACTAGATGGCATTAAATCTTCTAGCTCGCTATTAACTACTTCTCCGCGCAAATGTAATTTAGTTGTCACAGCAAAAGCTACTAATAAATTTAATGCTATAATTTTATCTTGTTTATCTTCTGGAGATATTTCGTCAATCGATACCCAAATTTGTCGAGCCAGATTTCGGATGTTATTTACTAGAGAACCCCAGCATTTTCTCCCTTCCCAAAATCGCTCATAAGCAGTATTTGTGCGGAATACAAGTAATAAACCTAAAACAATACTAGGAATAACATTTCCCAAAGCGGGTTGGGATACACGCATTTCAAAATGGTAGAGTATCGAGATAAAAAGTCCGAAAGCTCCGCACCATAATACATGCTTGTAAATTGCTTTAATGACCGAACCTTTAAGTTGCAACGTTGTACCTAGCCATGTAATTTTGGCTGTCATGCAGTTACTCCAAGAGAATATTTAGCGAATCGATAGATTAAATATCGATACTTTAAAATAATAACTATATAAATAGCGCAATTGGCAAATAAGATATTTTAAAAAGTAATCTTGCTAAAAAACATTATAAATCGGCAACGATGATTGTACTCTAGGTTATGTTATACAATATCAAGTCCGGTCAAATATCTATTGTTAAAAGTAATGCAAATAATTTTTTGTCAGTAATTAAGCGATGCCTACGGCTGGCTACGCCTACGCAGCTAATTGTAAATAAATGTAAATATTTCTCGTTGCCTGCATAAACCCTGCCCTTTACTGCGATAAATCAATAGAAGAAAAGGTACATGGTTCAGGGTAATGGTCATACACCATTAGTCAGTGTCATATACCCCAGTAAATCAAAAAGTTCTAATCTGTACAAATCCTGCCCTGTTAATTGAATGTTTAGACATAACTAATTTAGTTATGTCTTTTTTTTGTGGTTAGTCTCAAAACGTTGAATTTCAATCAAATAACCACTGGGATCGCGGAAAAAACAGTGGTAAATGTTGTACTTTTCATTTAGTGTAGGTGGTTTTTCAAATTTGACACTACGTTCTTTAAGATATTCAAACCACTCATCCACCTGCTGCGTTACCAGCGTGAAAATTACACTTGATTGCTTGTCGCCCGGAGAAGCCGATGTTTCGCTTGCTTGGCAAAATCCTAAGTATCCAGAGTTACTGACAGTATAGATTCGACAGGCTCCTTGGTCAAGCCATAACTCCAAGCCCAGCATTTGTTCGTAGAATTCTGTAGAGGCATTGAGATTATGGGTGTAAAAGAAGGTAATTTGCTGTTCGATTTGCGGATGAGTAGACATAAATACATTTGAGTATATACCCCAACGACATTTAGCGATCGCATGAGTCAAAATTAGTTGATGTTAGAAACCTGTTACTACTCCAGATGCACTTAAGGCATTCTGGAGTTTCTTTTTGGAAAAAGCCATAAAAATTTTCCCAATCATCCTGATATGGCAAAACATGGCTGAATAAGGATGCATACAGAATTATCTATATTTAACATAGGGCATCACTTTGTTGATGTACCCCCTCCTACCAAACAACTCTCGTAAAGCAGCCTCAGATTAACTGAGGCTGTTTTGCGTGACTTTAATAGGACTTACGCAAAATATCTTCCAAACTCTCATTTCTCTGTAAAGTATTTTGCTGTGACTTTAGGCACTTTTAGATCCCCCCTAACCCTCCTTAAAAAGGGGAAGAATCAAAGTCTCCCTTTTTAAGGAAGATTTAGAGGGATCTAAAGCTTTTGATACCGACAAGAGAACTTTTCAAACATCCCCTTAGACATCCTTAACTATATTTGAGTGTATACCCTGATGACGTAGGATGCTCTGACGGTGAAAATTTGGTATAGGTAAATGCGTATCTTTCCTGACTCCAGATTTGTCAAAAACATTTCTGGAGTTTTTTAATTAAAGAGGAGCGATCGCTCTTGAATAAAATAATTATAAACACACACGCTATAAAAGACGAGTTCTAATCGGTATTAATAGTTAATTTATCTCTAAATGCATAGATAATTTAATATTAAAAATCCTCCAAATAGTAGTAATAGTCTATTTTTTTTAGTTTTAGTATACAAATACGGCTAAACAATTGTTTTTGTCTTCATATTGCTAATTAGTTAAAACCATAACATTGCTCTAAAAGCGATTGACTTTTTAATCGATTTTACTTTTATATAAAAAAGTAAGCAATAGCAAAAATTATTGCATTATCCAAAATAATTAATATAAATCATTAAATACGATTAAGAGATATTGTTCAGACAAAAATTAATATATGTAGGACTGATTTTTATGCAAGTTCCATCTTCTTCTTTGATGTTGATGTTTAGAATTCACAATGATGTTCTTCCCAAAGTCCGTAAACATTTAGGGTTTTGGAAAGAACAAGCAGAAAGAATTCCGGCTCTTCAGTACTTAGTATGCTAAATTAATCTGCTAAAAAACTAAAGCCATTGCTGCACAACAAAAGCAGGCATTATTTTTAACATTTTAGGCTATTCTTGGGACTTAAGCGTTCTAAACTTGATTTTAAAGTCTAGTTTTGATGTTTAACTAATAATTTGGCATAACAGGTACTGAAGAACCAAAAAGTTCACATTATCTAAAGGTAGATCACGCAACTGATGATTAATTTCATCAGCAGCAGCTAATCCAGAAAGCATCGCACTTTCGGCAAGATTGCCGCCACACCAATCACCACAGCAAACTAAAGGTAAGGAAGTTCTGGCAGACAAAAAAGCTTCGTGCCAAGGACGGCTAGGAAAAGCATAACGCCAACGATGTACTTGCATCCATTCGGGAGTATTCAGCCAAGGAAGGGATAGAGATTCAGCTGCTCGTTGCAACATAAACTGTCCAACAGGTTCTAAATCCTGGGATTCTAAGTGGTGTTGGGCAAAATCAGCGCTACTTTGCACTACAAAATGTGGTTGTTGAGGGTTAGGACGCTTGCTACTGTCCAAACCAATCCATGCTAAATCAGCATCATCGACAAAAGTTAGAGCTTTCCACTGAGGAAGTGGTTGGGATGTGGGAGGATATCCAGCGATCGCACTAATGCAAGGATAAAATTCTACAGAACGTAAGTTATCAAGAAAGGCTGTATCTAATACACCTTCACCCAAAGATTCCAACAGCATCACAGCTTGAGGTGCAGGAATGGCGACGACTATAGCTTTTGCAGTTAATTCTTCGTTGCTAGATTCAAGAGTGATACGCCAACTATTTTCAGGAGTTGGGGTAATCGCAATGACACGTTGATTCAGTAATATTTCTAAACCAGGAGCGAGGGATTTAGCGATCGCACTCATTCCCGCAGGTGCAACATATCGCGGACTGCGGTTTTTCGGTTCAGATAAAGCGCCTGCTGTGAGTTCGTAAACCTCATCTGTCCAAACTTCGAGGATATGGCGCGATCGTAATATCTCCACAAAACGTTTAAATAATTCACCCTTTGGCTTCAGGTAACAAGCCCCATGATCGGCGCAAGTTCCATGCAAGCGGCGTGTAGCTAGTCTTCCTCCCAAACCACGGGATTTGTCCACCACTACCACAGAATATCCAGCTTGGCTTAATTGCTGGGCGCAGACTAAACCGGCCATTCCGGCACCAATCACTACAATATCAGTCATGAGTCCATAGTCCTTAGTCATTATTATTAGTTATTGGTCATTAGTATTAGTTATTATCAAAGGACAAAATCACTACTAATGACTGCTGAAAGCTAATAGTAGAATAAGGTACAGAAAGCTGCATGGAAGGGAGGAAGGGAAATTGGATGAAATGAGGGCGGCGCTAGAGTTAGCGACCGAAGAAGAATTGCAAGATTTAACGGCAATTTTATTTAGTCGTAAGTTCAATCCCCTAGATTATGTACACACACCCGAACCCATCGAAGTGCAAAGCCAAGATCGTAAAGCTTGGTTAGATTCACTAGAGGGACGCTTTCGTTTTTTGGCGGCAGATGGGATAACGGTATTACGGGGACGCACAGGGCAGGTAACTTACCGACAAGCCTTAGTTCAAGTATGTAAGTATCTAAAAATTCCCTATTCTAATCAGCTGCCAACCATTGATTTAGAAGCAGAAGTATTTCTGCATCTGCTAGGACAGGTGTGGAGAAAATTACCTGAGCAGGAAAAACAAAAATTGACTCTCCAAGTGCAGCGTCACCTTGTGCAATCAGAGCTAAAAGAACCGCTACCAATTTTATTGCAGCCTGACCCCTTGGGATTGCTTTTCAAAGGCGGTAGTGCGATCGCGGTTACTTCTCTTCTCCAACCCCTTGTACTTAAGCAAATTGCCCGTCAATTTGCCATCCACTTCGCTACATACCAAGTAGCTAGACAAGCGGCAATTACAGGCACAGAAGCAACTGCAACGCAATTTAAAAGCTATGTAGCTATGCAAATGGCGCAACGGGGTATGACAGTGAGTGCTGCTCGTTATGGGGCAACCCGCACGATGTTTGCCGTGATTGGGCCCATGATGTGGACTTGGTTTTTTGCAGATTTAGGGTGGAGAGCGATCGCCACTAACTATGGTCGGATTATTCCTACTATTTTCGCCCTAGCTCAAATTCGCCTCACTCGTGAGGAGTGTTGGGAGCCAGCTTGAACAAAGTTTCTGACTATTTCAAGTCTCGATGGCAATCTTCTTGGAACTACTCTCTATGGGGGCTGTTAATCTTCCCACTGAGTCCATTGTTGGGGGCTGTAACTATCGGTTTTGTCTCATTAATAACTTGGCTGAAACAATCCCGAAAAATTAATCGCCGCCCCCTCAACTGGGGATTTGCCCTTTTGAGCATATTGCTGATCGTGAGTGCTGCATTTGCCGATGACAAGACAACAGCTTTCCTCGGCTTATTTAATTTATTACCATTCTTTTTACTTTTCGTTGCCCATAGCGCTCTCATTCAAACCTTTGTCCAATTGCGGCAAATGGCTTGGGTTTTTGTGATCGGTTCCATACCGGTAATCATTCTTGGCTTGGGACAATTATTTTTAGGCTGGAGTTTGAAATTAGAGATTTTGTGGGTTGTGTTGGATTGGACGATCGCACCAGGAGGAAACCCACCAGGTCGCATCGCTTCATTCTTCTTGCACGCTAACACCTTGGCAGCTTATCTAACAATAGTTTTCATCCTTAGTCTAGGTTTGTGGTTAGAACAATGGCAATTATTTATTGCTTATCGAAAATTAGGCATTAGAAAAAATTCACTCCCCAATCGCCAGTTCCTAGTCCCCTTTATCTTCATAACCGTGGCGGTGATTACAAATTTCATTGCCTTAATTTTCACTAACTCGCGCAATGGCTGGGCGATCGCTATTTTTGCCTGTTTAGCTTATGCACTTTACCAAGGCTGGCGCATTCTTGTGGGTGGTGTTGCTGCGATCGTTTCTAGTGTACTTTTGGCAGCTTTTGCTCCTTCGCCAGTCGCTCAATTTTTTCGTCAGGTCGTTCCTGCTTTCTTTTGGGCAAGATTAAATGACGATATGTATCCAGATAGACCAGTCGCTTTAATGCGAAAAACCCAGTGGGGATTTGCCTGGTCTTTAGCCCAGCAACACCCCTGGACTGGCTGGGGATTACGCAGTTTTAGCAAACTCTACAAAGCACAGATGAACATTGGTTTGGGTCATCCCCATAACTTCTTTTTGATGTTATCTGCCGAAACTGGTTTTCCCAGTACTCTTTTATTTTGCGCCTTACTTGGTTGGATTTTGGTTATGGGTATTCAATTACTACGAAAGTCAAAATATATAAATACAGAAGATAGATTAATATTTTTTAGTTATCTTTTAGCCTTTGTTGGGTGGCTTCTATTGAATACAGTAGATGTAACTCTCTTCGATTTTCGTTTGAATGTACTTTCATGGTTAGTTTTAGCTGCCGTTTGTGGAGTGTTACATCGCTATAAAGAACAAGATAGACTTACATCTCATTCAAATTAGTTAGGAAACCTATTTGATTTTTGAACAAGACTCAGTACGGATGTATCCCTTCTTTTCTTCCCAATTCCCAATCCACGCAAGTAAATATGGCTACGCCACGCTGCGCGAACAGGAATCAAACCGGATTCCTATATATCAATTATCATCTTTGCGTGTATTCATGTACACATTGCTGAAAAGGCACAATTAATCCAGTGTTAGAGTATCAGATCATCGCAAGCACTGCAACTTAGAATAGCGAAATTTTTTCAGTGTATGCACTGGGGACATTTAGAGTTTTAAGTTAATAATATTACTATATTCACGTCTGTGAGTGTGACTAATACCTAATTAGTCACTGTTGCTGATTGTTGGGAAGGTGTAGGGACATCCCTTTAGGGTTTTCCTGCATGACGGGCATCTCTTGTAGATGCCCTTTTGTATGTCTGATTTTTCAGTAATTAAGTTTGAATTGCTGTATTAAATTACTGTTTAAGTTTTTGCATTATTTTGCTCATATTTTTATCAAAATTTCAGTAAGAAATTAAAATTTAATCAAAGTTTAGGGGTTTAATGCCCCAGCAATACAGGCAGCACGTTTTAATGCCTAATTAAAATCCCCGTTACAAAACGCAATTGCGAATGGGTGAAAAAGCGAATTGCGAATTGTTTAATGTGACTAACTCAGCAATGGAATGCACCGTATTATTGGGCGGCGTTTGTGGTACAAGGTGAGTGGCGTTAAAATTTTTCAGAATGAGGAAGATGAGGTGGACAAGGAGTTGACATCCTCACCGCCGTGAACGCACTCTTAAGAAGGAGTAATGAGTAATAAGTAATAAGTAATGAGTAAATACCCATTTTTCATCCACTCATTAATAAGTAATGAGTAAGAAGTAAAAAGTAATGAGTAAGAAGCAAGAAGTAAATATCCATAACTCATAACTCATTACTCATAACTCATTACTCATAACTCATAACTCATTACTCATTACTTTAAAGCCGTGCTGGAAACACGGGGTTTTAAACCCATTTTTCTGATAAACAAAACTTCCTTACTGTTAACTCAGCACTCAGAACTGTTTTGTCCAATGCCCAATGCCCAATTTTTAAGGCACATCTCGGTAAAATGGGTGTGTCGGTAACTAAAAAAAGACGCATCTATAACCAACCTTATGTTCACAACAGCTAATTTTCTTCAGTACACCCAATGGTCAGGTATAGCTACCTTGGTATTTGCTGCCATAACAGTTTTGGCTTTTATTCTCAAATGGGGCATCCGCTATCGGCTGGTGGGTACGACTGGCTTTATGCTGGTGCTGACAAGTGGTTTATTTGCACTCTCAATAGTCCCCTTGAGTCGGACTGTGATTCCAGGAGCAGCCAAGTACACTTTAGTTTATGACAATGGGTCAACACAAGCCGTGATTGCCACATCACCCCAAATTACACCCACACAATTGGAAGCAACTTTACGTCAAGCAGTTAGTAATTTGTTTTCTTCTGGTCGCTCAGGTACACGGCAAGAGGACAAGTTGACAGTTCGCGCTCGTACCATTATCCACCCGGAACCAGGAACTTCTGTACCAGTTTACTTGGGTGAAGCCAAGCGATCGCTCGTTTCTCGTGAAAATTCATTAGTCACTGTGGAAATTTACACAGACAAGTTCGCCCAATTGCCAAAACCGAACGCTTAAGGGAATCCCAATTCCAATGCTTGTTATCAGAATGACATAATTTATTTTGTATTTACCGATACATTAAGAGTTATTCTTAGATTAAGATATTCACACTTTAGTGATTTTACTGTGGAAAAAAATCAATCAGCGTGCGGGTAATAGATACTGACAGTTGTAATTTGTCAGTTGTTATATCAATTACCACTATTGACATTTTTACAATTTTTTGCGTCAAAGGGAACAGCATCAGAGTGTACATTTCTCTAGCGCACCTATCCCTAGCTGGAATGACCATTATATAAATGATTCAGTTCTCAATCACTTTTCTTGAGAATCTGAGAGTGGTAATGTTAACTAATCATACGGTTATTCAAAACTTTGATAGTTCGGAATTTCAGGCTAATGGACATCACACATTCGAGCAACCTCGTTAAATGGCTTAAGCAGTTGGCGATTAGCTCGGTTAAAACCTAGTTAAGTAAGATAGAAGTTTGTAGCTATCTGGCAACAAGCATCTCTCACAGGAAGTCTATTAGATTAAGAAATATCAAGTTTTGGCAAACTAGATTATATGTCTAATCAATTTTCTACTCAACCTTCTTTGTCTACTCAAACCTCTAGTTCATTATTTACCCTGACAATTGCCCCAGCAAAAGTAATCCGTGGTTCTGGGGTGTTGCAAGCAGCCGCAGCAGAGATCGCCTCTTTAGGAAGTCGTCCCTTAATTGTGGCAGGTGAGTCTACTCTCGCCATCAGCCGAAACAATTTGCAACCGATTTTAGAAACGCAACAGTTACATACTGTCCAAGCTTTATACAGTCCAGATTGCTGTGAGGCTAGCCTAAAATCTTTACAAAAGAAGGCAAAAGAGCATAAAGCTGATCTAATTATTGGTGTTGGTGGTGGCAAAGCCTTAGATACAGCGAAATTAGTCGCACATCAGTTACAGTTACCAGTGGTGACAATTCCGACATCAGGATCTACCTGTGCAGCTTGGAGTGCCTTGTCAAATGTTTATTCGGAAGATGGGGCGTTTCTCTACGATGTAGGGCTGTCTCGTTGTCCCGATTTATTGATACTTGATTATGATTTGATTAAAACTGCACCACAACGGACTTTAGTAGCTGGAATTGGTGATGCGATCGCTAAGTGGTATGAAGCCTCAGTTAGCAGTGGGCATTTGCAAGACACTTTAATTATTGCTGCGGTGCAACAAGCACGAGTTTTGCGAGATATCCTCTTGCAAAAGTCAGCCGCCGCCCTGAAAGAACCAGGTAGTGAGGTTTGGCGAGAAGTCGTAGACGCTACTGTTTTATTAGCTGGAGTAGTTGGGGGACTTGGAGGGGCACAGTGTCGCACAGTTGCCGCCCATGCCGTGCATAATGGTTTAACTCATATTTCAGGACATGGCAGTATTCATGGCGAAAAAGTTGCTTTTGGAATTTTGGTGCAACTGCGTTTAGAAGAAATGCTACAAGGCAATCAACTAGCCGCATCAGCACGGCAACAGTTGTTAAAGTTCTACACAGAAATTGGACTACCCCAAAAATTAAGTGACTTGGGATTGGGCAATATTACATTAGGCGAGTTGCAGACAGCCGCCGAAATTGCCCTAGTTCCTAATTCTGACATTCACCGACTACCGTTCAAAGTCGCGCCAGAACAGTTGATGGCGGCAATGGTTTCTACCACTGCACCTATAGAGAGTAAAGATATGAATCGAGTTTCGCCCAAGGGAATGAGTGACGAGGTTGAAGCATGAGTTTAGATTGGATTGTTCCAGCAGAACGTATACAAAAACTGCCACCCTATGTATTTGCCCGTTTAGATGAACTGAAAGCTAAAGCACGGGAACAAGGGTTAGATTTAATTGATTTGGGGATGGGAAACCCCGATGGTGCAACACCAGCACCAGTTGTAGAAGCTGCGATCGCCGCCTTGAAAGATCCCGCCAATCACGGTTATCCTCCTTTTGAAGGGACTGCTAGTTTCCGCCGCGCGATCACCGACTGGTATCATCGCCGCTATGGTGTGGTTCTCGATCCTGATAGCGAAGCTTTACCACTACTCGGTTCTAAAGAAGGATTAACCCATTTAGCACTTGCCTACGTTAATCCTGGCGATTTAGTTCTAGTTCCTTCCCCAGCTTACCCCGCCCATTTTCGCGGCCCGGCGATCGCAGGGGGGAAAATCCACAGCTTGATCCTCAAACCAGAGAATGACTGGTTAATTGATTTAGCTGCCATTCCTGATGAAGTTGCAAGACAAGCGAAAATTCTCTATTTTAACTATCCCAGCAATCCCACTGCTGCCACCGCCCCCCGCGAATTCTTTGAAGAAATTGTGGCGTTTGCCCGTAAATATGAAATTCTGCTGGTGCATGATTTGTGTTACGCCGAGTTAGCTTTTGATGGTTATCAACCCACTAGCTTGCTAGAAATTCCCGGCGCGAAAGATATTGGTGTGGAATTTCACACCTTATCTAAAACCTACAATATGGCTGGTTGGCGCGTTGGTTTTGTGGTGGGGAACCGCCATGTAATTCAAGGTTTGCGAACACTGAAGACTAACTTGGATTACGGTATTTTTTCCGCCTTGCAAAAAGCAGCCGAAACCGCCTTGCAACTACCAGATGTGTATTTGCACGAGGTACAACAACGCTACCGTACCCGCCGCGATTTCCTGATTGACGGGTTAGGAGAGTTGGGTTGGGATATCCCCAAAACCAAGGCGACAATGTATCTTTGGGTGAAGTGTCCCGTTGGTATGGGTTCTACTGATTTTGCCTTGAATGTGTTGCAACAAACTGGTGTTGTGCTGACTCCAGGTAATGCCTTTGGGGTTGCAGGTGAGGGTTATGTCAGGATTAGTTTGATTGCAGACTGCGATCGCTTGGGTGAAGTTTTACATCGCTTCAAGCAAGCCGGCATCCGCTATCAACCTGAAAGTGTAGTTTCTAATTCAGGAGCGATCGCTGATCTCGTTAGTTGATTAAAGGAAGAATTTTCTCCGTAAATACCTCTCTCACATATTCCATTACAATCGGTGACTGGGTATAGCCACTAGGGAAAACGCATCTTATTTACTAATCAAAACTAAGAGAGATTTCAAAATGACATAGATAATTGTAAAAATTGATTAAATGATAAATAAAATAAATGAAATATTCTCAAAAAGCATGAATTATCTTATATGAAGCTGAATGATTATTTATTGATACTAAAATAACTCAAGATTCGAGTTTATAAAACTATGTTTATTTAGAGGAAAAATGAAATTCTTCCTAAATATTCAAATTTAATTCCTGATATATAAGTTTATACTAATGCTAAAACTCTTGCTAAATAATTGTTATCCAGCCCAGCGAGAAACTGTTTATTTTTTATTCCACGTTTGACACGTTTCTCTTGACCTAAAAGATTGACTGCAATATGTCTGAGAATTGCAAAGTTCTGTGGAGCATTATCTTTCCTAATCCGACAGTCATCTTCCTTCAAGGCGACATCCAATATCCAATGTAATGAATTCTCAATTCCCCAATGACTACGAATAGAATTACCAAATTGTTTAGCATTTGACTCAAGACTACTGATAAAATAATGGGTTTCAACCGATGTTTCACCATTTAATGAACGAACTGATTCTACCATTCCAATTTACTTGTAGTTGCCCAAGCACTTACTATTTGGATTGCCAGCTACCGAAAAGCTGAAAAAATATACACAAGAGGTTTTATTGGGCTGTTCCCCAGACATAAGAATAAGGGCTGGTATAGAGAAGGTCTGTCAGAAGAAGTGCGATTGCTGATGGAGGAGCATATTGGAGAAAATTACGAGAATATCAAGCAGCCTTGTATCCGTCACGCCTACGAATCTTTCAAAGAAATATGTGATCAAAAGGGATACAAACCTCCCAGCAATGAATCCTATCGCCAAGCAGTAAGAAATCGTCCTCTTCACGAACAAATTAAAAAGCGCATGGGCGATTGCGCTGCCTATAAAGAGGAGCCTTTTTACTGGTATCTGTATCGAGAAGAAACACCTCCCCACGGCGATCGTCCCTTTGAAATTGGTCATATAGACCATACAGAGGCGGATGTTGAACTCCTCAGTTCAATTATGTTGAACCTTGGTGTTGATTACAGCAATATAAATGAGATCGCCAATATGGGAAAGGCTTGGGTGACGTTGGTAATAGATGCTTACAGTCGAAGAATATTAGCAATCTATATGACCTTTGATCCACCAAGCTATCGCTCCGACATGATAGCTTTGAGAATTTGCGTCCAGAAATACGGACGGCTTCCTCAAATAATTGTGATGGACGGAGGGCCTGATTTTAAAGGCACTTACTTTGAAGCTCTCCTTGCTTATTTCAGAATTACCAAAAAGCAAAGACCCACAGCAAAGGCCAGATATGGTTCAGTAATTGAGTCTTTCTTTGGAGTAGCTGATAAGGAGTTTTGGCACAACCTAGGGACTTCCATAAAATAAACTATTCCACCAGCAATAATGATAATCATTTTAAATGGGGGTGAAGGGGCTGCCGTCGGTAGCCCCTTCACCCCCCTTTTCTCCCCTCTTAAAATGATTATCATTATTGAAAAAACCTGTCTCTCGTTTTTCTTGGAAGAATTTATTCTTTGGAAGTCCCTTAATACAAGGGGTAAAATCTGCAAATTCTTTTCAAGCAGTGCGACTACCACCACTTCAATCAAAACCCCAGGCCAGAGCAAGTGCAAAGTCTTTTGATGCTAACAAAGTACAACAAAATCTAGAAGCAGTGCTTGAGAGTAATAGACATCTCCAAAATAGTATCATTTTGGAGATGTCTAAAGGCGATTCTTCTGAGAAATGTACAGCAGTCTTGCGATGAAGTTCGACGAATTGCCCTAAGTTTACACAATCAGGGAGCATATCCGTCTGAAGCCCGCGTTTCAAAACAGATGAGTATGCCAGTATACTTAAGATACAGAGAAGTATGTACAGCATTGAAAGAGATGCAATGCCAATTAGGCAAATGCTAACTTAAATTTTCTTCGAGCCATCAAGCAATCATTTCTTCTAGGCTTTTCCTTACTTTCCTCTCCCTCTCTTTTATGCGACAATGACAAGCATTAGTTGTCCTTTGGAAACAACAAGCATAAAGTGACCATTTTGGACAACTAGTGCTTGTTGTCGCAAACGACTTCTAACGTATTTTGGAGTCTTAATAATGGAGCTAAGCGGATTCGAACCGCTGACCCCCTCAATGCCATTGAGGTGCGCTACCAACTGCGCTATAACCCCAGAAGCCTTAATAGGCAAGCTGTTTAAGCTTTTTAATTAGTTTTATAAATTGTATTAGCTTAACTATTATGCAAGTTTATGCAAGTTAAGTCAAGACAACTTTATTAAGAAACGTAAAATGACAGCTTTAATATATTTAGTCAATATTGACACTAAAGTTTTCACTGACTAAAGTTGATACAGTCTCCAAGCGATAAATAACTCTTGGGTCGATTGTGATTAAGTTCACACCTCTTGTCTTATTCCTAATAAAGTTAGTGTGTTGTGGTATCTAAGGAAACTACAGCCACAGATTTACTTGGGCAGATTACTAAAATCAAGCATCAATAGATTCTTATCTCCTAAGAGTCTAGTTAAATGTTCTTCACCCACAACTTATATATGGAAAGTAACAACAATGGTCAGTCAGTTTTAGGGGCGTTGATTTTATTTGTACTAGTGATTGGATTACTTAAAGGTTGTAGTGGGGATGGTAGGTTTCAGTACAGATATGACGCTTGCATGGAGGGTTCTATTAAACCCACTGCCGTATTTAAAGCTATATTTGTCTGTTTGTGGGTTTAATAATTTAGTGTTACCTCGCATAACTAAAATATGAATGAACTAAATGACAATAACAAAAAAAAGGCAGGCAAGGCAATTGGAAGTATAGCTTTACTAATTGCTATTATCTTTGTATCAAAGAATTATCAAGACTACCAAAACAGAGAGGAAATACGTAAGGGTTGTGAGCAAATGAAAGTAGCTAGCCAAGAGTGGGAAAGAATAAGACGGCATAATGTGGGCCCGTTAGAAGCAATGAAATCTGGTAAAGCAATATTAATATATAATGGCTTAGACTGCGACCAGATAAAATAGATTAGTAAATTTTAGTAAAAAAAATAGTTGAATCTATTTCTAAAATTAAGTATTTCAAGCTCCTATTTTATTAAACTAACTTTTAAAATAAAAGAGGTTATAAAAGTGAAATCAGATGATAGAACTGCGAATTTAGTTTCATTTTCTTTATATTATTTGATTACTTTATCCCTTATTACCTCATTTAAGTATTCTTTTTATGTATGTGGGTTTTCATTGCTGATATGTTATGTGTTAATTTCAATTTTCTATAACTCTATTATGGGATTTTTAGCAGGTACTCCAATAGGGGTAAATAATACTACACCTATAATAAAAAATGACACAAATCTTTATATTTTTGTTGTTAGGGCTTGCTTGTTGTGGGTAGTATTAAATATTTTATATGTATTAGGGTTACAATTACATTTTAGTATTATGTTTTATTTTGGAGATGTTTTGGGATCATTTTTGATTTTAATTATATATTTATCA